>DYBS01000099.1 GCA_019418525.1 Clostridiales bacterium | reverse complement strand
TTCCAGTCTTGCCCAGCAGATCAAAGTAGGTATAGCCGTTCATCATCAACAGGTCCATGGCGGTCAGGTCACCGCTGCGGAAGAGCTTGGCCCGGTTCCCGTTGAGGGTGACCTGGCAGCTGTCGCTGATGAGCCCCAGGCCCGCCGACACGGCGATGCCCAGGGGGGTGGTGTACTCCGGGTCCTCCAGAGTGACGACGTCGGAGCAGGCAGTGGTTTTGAAGTGCCCGCCGGCCACGGCCACCCGCCGGGCATCCATATCCAGCGCGGCCGCCAGCTGTTCCCGCAGGCCGGAGAGCTTGCTGCCGCCGCCGGCCAGGAAGAGGGCCGAGGGCGCGGCGCCGTTCAGATCCAGCACCCGGCGGGCGATCTCTTCGGCCAGCATCTTCCCGGCGGGCTCCAGCACGGCCTGGGCCTCTTGGGGGGAGCAGGTCTGCTCTTGGCCAAGAATGTCGGTAAAGGTCAGGGTCTCACCACGACCCAGCTGGGCTTTCATCACCTCGGCGGTGGCATAATCCACCAAAAAGGCCCGCATGAAGGCCTCGGTGATCTCGTCTCCGGCCACGGTGGCCATGGTGTAGCCCACCACGCTGCCGTCCCGGCACACGGCGATGTCGGAGGTGCCCGCGCCGATGTCCACCAGACACAGATTCAGAAGGCGCAGATCGGCGGGGATGGCGGCGTTGAGGGCGGCGATAGGCTCCAGCGTGAGACTGGCCACCTCCAGACCAGCCTGGCGCATGACGGCGTACAGGCTGTCAATGACGCCGCCGGGCAGGAAGGTGGCCACCACCTGGGCCTCCAGCTTGCGGCCGGTATGTCCCAGCAGAGTGGTCAGAGGATAGCTATCCAGCTGATATCGGGTGGCCGTGTAGCCCACCAACAGAAGCTGCTGGCCCTCCTGGCTGTCGGAGCGGATGGCCTGCTCGGCCTCCGCCACAGCGGCGGCCTCCAGCTGAGCCAGGATGGGGGCGGTCACCGGTTCGGGGGCGGACAGCTCCCGCGTGCTCTGACCCTGCTCAGTGCGCAGGGCCCGGCCGGCCGCGGCCACACAGGCCCGTTCCAGCCGGCACCCGGCATCCTGCTCCAGCCGCCCGGTGACCACCTGCACAGCGGCGGCCACCTGGGCGATGTCCTCGATTTGTCCGTCCAGCATGACCCGGTGGGTGTGCAGGAGCTTCTCCACCGCCAGAATACGGACCTTTCCGTCCTCCTGACGGCCCAGCATACCGATGACGCTTCTGGTACCGATGTCCAGTGCGTAGATCAGCTCCGGGTCCTGGTGGGGACGGAGGGGAAGGGCTGTTTCGGACATGGGGCAGACTCCTTTCGGAAGCTCCGGAGCAATTGCCCGGACTTAATATTTGCTGAAGCGGTTCTCGTCCGTGGTGGAATCCATGGACATGCCGGCGGAGGAATCCGGATAATCCGGCTCATAGGACTGGGAGACGCTGCCCTTCAGGCGGAAGCGCTGGACCATCTGCTTCATCATCACGGCCTGAGAGGAGAGCTCCTCGCTGGCGGCGGCGGACTCCTCGCTGGTGGCGGAGTTGGTCTGCACCACGGAGGAGATCTGATCCACACCGGTGGTCAGCTGAGCGATGGCTTCGGCCTCGGAGATGGTGCTCTCAGCCAGCTTGTCCATGTACTCGATGGCAGCGCCGGCGCACTCCACAGTCTTCTGCATGTTGTCGTTCACATCCTCGGCCAGGGCGCCGCCGTGCTCCACCGCGGCCATGGAGGACTCGATGAGTTTCTTGGTCTGCTTGGCGGCGTGGTCGGACTTAGAGGCCAGGTTGCGCACCTCGTCGGCCACAACGGCAAAGCCCTTGCCGGCGCTGCCCGCCCGGGCGGCCTCGACGGCGGCGTTCAGGGCCAGGATGTTGGTCTGGAAGGCGATATTCTCAATGGTCTCGATGATCTTGCCGATGTCCTTCTGGCCGGTGAGAATATCGTCCATGGCCTTACGCATCTCCTGCATGCGCTCGTTGCTGATGCGCACCTGAGTGGCGGCCTGGTCGGCGCGGTCCTTGGCGGTCTGAGCGGTCTTGCGGTTCTCCTGGGCGGAGTTATCCAGATCGTTGATGGTGGCGGACAGCTCCTCCACGGCGCTGGCCTGCTCGGTGGAGCCCTGAGCCAGGGCCTGGGAGCCGGTGGACACCTGATCGGCGCCGGCGGCCACCTGGTCGGCGGCCTGAAGGATGCTGCTCATGGTGTCATTGAGCTGCTCCAGCAGGTACTCGATGTTTTCCTTGATAGGCGCCAGCTCACCGGGGTACTGCTGGGTGACTGTGCAGGACAGGTCGCCATTAGCCAGACGCTTAGTCACGGACACAATATCCTCGATGGCGTTGTGGAGAACCTCCTGAGAAGTGCGGACTGCGTCGCAAATCGCGCCGATCTCATCATTGGACTCGTAATCCAGCTTATAGGACAAATCACCCTGGCTGAAGGCCACCACGGCGTCCTCGGCCTGATGGAGGGGACGGACGATGGAGCGCACGGTCACCAGATTGAGGCAGACGATCACCACGATACAGATCACCACCAGCACCACCAGAATCACGATATCACGGGTGGTCTGATTCTGAAGCTGCTGGGTGAGGGTGTCCGTCTGGTCATTGAGCTCTTGGATGAGGGACTGGCCGGTGGTCACGGCCTGGTTCAGCTTAGGAGTACACTGATTCTGGATAAGCTGGTTTACCTGAGCAGTGTTCCCGGACTGCAGGGCCTGAGAGATATCATTGATAGCGCTCTCCCAGTCCTCCACCTGCTGGATGTACTGGTTCGACAGATCGTCATCCAGTGTACGGATGGTATCCAGGGTCGTGCTGATGGCATTGGTAGAGTCCTGGATCTCAGACATGGTGGAGGTGTCGTAGCCGAACAGGGCCATGTCGCGCAGCTGGCGGGCAATGGAGTTGACCTTCATCTCGCTCTCCAGAACAGCGTTGGTAATGGCACACTGGTTATTCAGGATATCCTCATAGCCGCTGCGGGTACTGGTGATATTCTGAATGGAAAGAATGATCAACAGCAGGGTAAGCAGCAAGGTGATGCCCGCAGAGAACATCATTTTGGTTCCAACACGTTTATTCTTCATGAGTGCTTCCTCCCGATTCCTATGATTGATGATTCTGTGGTGTATTCGAAAAAATCCGACCGGAAGCAGTTCCGGCGGGACGCTGGGGAAAACTGAGTCAGACCACGTCGCCGTAGCGGCCCTTGGCCACGTCGCCGAACACGGCGCCATCCACCAGGGTGATCACACGGCGGCGCATGAGATTGACAAAATTTTTGGCGTGCGAGGCCATGATGACCGTGACGCCATTACGATTGAGCTCGGATAAGAAGAGAAACAGATCCCAGGCGGTATCCTCGTCCAGATTGGCGGTGAGCTCGTCCAGGACCAGGATCTCCGGGTTGTTGATAATGGCCCGGGCCAGCTCCACCCGGCGGCTTTCTCCCAGAGAGAGTTCCACCGGATAGCGGCTGGCGGTCTTGCTCAATCCCACCAGGCTCAAGGATTTCTGAACCCGCTCCGCCGGGGACTGCGGCATATGGCTGCGGCCCAGCTGGGCGACGGCCAGGAGATTTTCCTCAATGGTGCGCTTGCGGGCCAGAGTGGAGAACTGGGGCACATAGCCGAAGCAAAGCCGCCGGCGTGCCCGCTGTCGCTGGGACATACGGGTGACATTGACACCATCCAGAAACAAACGCCCGTGGGTGGGCTGCGTCTCACAGGCAATGAGCTGCAGCAGGGTGCTTTTGCCCGCGCCACTGCTGCCCGTCACAAAGACGAACTCGCCCTGCTCAATGGTCAGATCCACCGAGCGGATGGCGTGTACCACCTGTTTTTCGTGTTCCTGGGGATAGTCCTTGCCGATCCCTTCCAGACGTATTTGCGGCATAGTATGCTCCTTGTGTACAAAGACAGAGATATTTGCTATAATGGCTCTCACAACAGACAAGGTGGTGTGAAAGTCTTGGATGATGAAAAGCGGCGGCACAGAAGGTTTCTGCGCCCTCTGGGCCTGGTGCTGCTGGCGTTGCTGTGCATAGCAGGAGTGGAGCTGGCGGCATGCCGGGTGATGGAGCCCGAGCTCTATCAGCGCCTCACCCACCCGGCGGCGGAGCTGATCCGACGCATCGGGGAGGAGGGGCAGGCACTGGTGGCGCGGGTAGAGGACACCGCTGGTTCTCTCTGGAAGCAAAAGCATTCCGCTCCGGTCAGCCAGGCCATCCAGGAGCCTTCGGCGCCGGAAGAGCCTCTGATCCAGGATCCCGCCGCCACCCAGTTTGCCCGGATCGGAGGACAAGAGGTCCTGACCGGTGGTCTGGTGGATCTGGTATACTTCAATCAGGGGGAGGAACCCTGGGCCGACGCCCATTTTGGTCCCGACCCCATCCGCGGCTATGGCTGCGGTCCCACGGCTATGTCCATGGTGGTCTCCACGCTGGGCACCAAGGTGGTGGACCCGGCGGAGATGGCCCAAATCGCCTCGGAAGAGGGGTACTGTGCGCCGGGCAGTGGGTCGTATCTCTCCATTGTACAGGGACTGGCCGCCGACTTCGGGCTGAATGTGGAACCCTGCTACGGGGTGTCTGCCGAAGAACTGCGGCAACTGTTGGCCTCAGGCGATCTGCTGGTGGCCCTGATGGGCCCCGGGCATTTTACCGACGGCGGGCACTTTATCGTACTGCGGGGGGTGACCCTCACCGGCCAGGTGCTGGTGGCAGACCCCAACAGCCGAGAGCGCAGCTTGTCACTGTGGGAGGCACAGCTCATTCTGGACGAGCTGTCCCAAAGCCGCAGCGACGGCGCGCCGCTCTGGTGCTTTTCTCCGCTGAACCAATAGACAAATGGATAGGCGTCCCCTGCCGGCCTGTGCCGGCGGGGGGCGCTTTTCTATTTTTTCTTTTTGGCATAAAAGGAGTTGGAGCCGCCGAAACGGAGGCTCACCGCCTGGTCTGCCCGGCAGACCCGCTCCAACAGGCTGCGGGTGTTGCGCACCTGCAGGGCCAGAGCCTCTCCGGCGGGCGAGGGGGGGATACAGTCCGTCGCTCCGGCCAGCAGCCGCCGCAGCTGCCTCCTGTCCTGGGCAGACAGCTGGTCACACTGGCGCCGCAGCGCCGCCCTGTGTCCCATCAGCCGGTCGATCTCCTCTTGCCGCATGGAGAGGAAGAGCCGAACGGAGACCTGGTCCTGGCGGCTGACGGCCTGGGCCAGCTCGTCAGTGAGCTCGGCCACCTCGTTGAGGGCGATGTACATATTGCGCTGGAGAGAGGCGGCGGCCATGAGAGTCTGATCGCTCAACATACCGGCCTCCTAGCGCACGGAGCTGTTCTTCTCCGCCGTGCGGAAGCTCTCCCGCAGCTCTCCGGCCATGCGCTTGACCCGCTCCAGCTCGGTCTGGTTGCGGCCGCTTTTGACCCGGGATAGCTCGTAGCAGAAGTAGTCATACAGGCGGTGGAGCTGCTGGCCGATGGGGTATTTCAGGTCCAGCGTCTGGTCCAGATAGCGGACGATGTCCGTGGAGCGGTCCACCGCCGTTTCAAAGGCGGTATAGTCCTCCTTGCCCAGAAAGAGCTCGGCCTGAGTCAGGCGCTTGACCAGCTCATCGTAGACTAGCAGCAGCAGCTCGCCGGGTGTCATCGTATTCAGCGCGTCCTCACGGTAGCGCTGATAACCTCGCATATCCATGATTCCGATTCCTTTCTTTCCATGATCCGGATTAGCCGCTCAGCAGCCCGGACAGCGCCGAGCTTTGGGAGTTCATCTGGTTCATGAGCAGTTCCAGCTGCGTAAACTTATTGGTGTAGTAATCCACCTGGTTGGACATCTTGTCCTGCCACTTAGTGATCTCCTCTTCGATATCCTTCATCTGATCCAGGATATCGTTGTCCAGGGCGGCAGTGGGGGAGTACTGAGAGCCGGCTTTTTCGATGAGGATACCCTTTACATCGCCGCTGGTAGCAGCGTACTTGTCGGTGATGGAGGTGAGGGTAGCCATCAGGCCGTCGGTGGCGGCGCCGTTCTCCTTGGACTTGGTAAAGGCCTCCTGCACCTTGTCCGGATCGTTCTCCAGGGCCTCACGGAAAGTCTGCTCATTGAAGGTCAGAGTGGTCAGACCGTCGGAATAGGCCGTCTCGATGCCGATAGAGCGCAGGGTCACACCGTCGGTGCCGCTGGAGGTGATGGCGTTGCGCAGGTCGTTGTACAGGGAGGACAGGTCGCTGTCCATGAAGAGGATACCGGTTTTGGCCTTCTCCTCATAGGCCTCGATGGCCGACTCGCTCATATCCGCCATGTCGTCATCGCTGAGGGGCTCGTATTTGGAGCCGTCGGACTGCTGGAGGGGCATGTCGGAGTAGGCGCTCTTGACCTCCTTGATGATGGCATTCAGATCATCCACCATCTTTTTGACGACCTCAACGATTTTGTCCGCGTCGGTCTTGCTGGTGAAGGTGACCTGACTGGCGGGGTCCAGAGCTTCCGCCGCCTCCTTCGTGGTGACATCCTCATTGAAGGTGCCGCTGAGGGTGATGTTCATCCCGTCCAGATCGAAGGAATTGGAGGAGCGGGTGAGATTCATGTTCTCGCCGTTGATGGTGACGTTGAACTGGGCGTCATCGCCGTTGGTGTAACTCTTATTATCCACGAGAGACTGGATGCGGCTTCCGTCTGCATTGACGGTAGCGCCAAAAAGAGCCGCGGCCAACCCGCCCTCTTTTATGTCGACATGTCCGCCCGTGCCAGTGTCCTTGGCAGTAAAGACAAACTGGCCGGTGGTCTTGGAGTAGCTCACATTCACTCCGGCCTCGGTGTTGGAGTTGATGTTGTTGATGATGGTGTTCAGTTCGGTGTCCCGCGTATAAGAGCCAATCTTGACACCGTTGATCTCCAGATCGTAACTGTACAGGACTTTGCCATCCTGTCCCAAGCGCTGATTGTCCTTGTTGACAAGATTTCCCTCGGAATCCACATAAACGGGATTGTTATCCGCATCATAGACCAAATTGCCATTCGAATCCTTCTTCTGCGTTGCGGAGCCCACACCCATTACAATGTTACCTTGGAACCAGTCGATCCCCGGAACATTCAAATCGCCCAAAGTCTTGGTGGTATCCACATAGCTGGTCAGGCCGTTGCCAATGCCCAGGACATCTCCCACATCCTCATTGGAAGCGGTGACCGACAGAGTGGAACCGTCCTGTCCCACGGTGAAAGACATGGCATAATCGCCGGAATCCTGCTTGGGCAGCTCCACCTTCACCCGATTCTCACCAAACGCCTTGTTCAGCTCATTCTGAAGGGCGGCCTGGAAGTCAGACGCGGTCTTGGCACTGTCGGGATTGCTCTCATCCACCGTAATAGTGGGCAGCGTGATGGTCTTGCTCTTACCGTCCAGAGTGACAGTAATGGACTTGCCCGCTAGATATTCTGCCACGGACTTCATCTCGGTGACGCCGCCCTTATTTTCGTCCAACTTCAAATCAAAGGAGCCGGCTTCAGCGTCTACCTTGGCGTCAAAATCGGTGATCATATCTTTCAGATTTCCGCTGGCATCGGCGATGGAGACCTTGTTGCCGCCGCCGGACTTATCATAAAAGGATACGGTGCCGGATTCGCTCACCGACACGC
>DYBS01000098.1 GCA_019418525.1 Clostridiales bacterium | reverse complement strand
CTTCATGCGCGGCCGCTCCATCACCGATACCTGGCTGATGATCGACGAGGCACAGAACCTCTCGCCCCGCCAGGTGAAGGGGATCATCACGCGGGTGGGGCAGGGAACCAAGGTGATCCTGCTGGGGGACCCGGCGCAGATCGACCATCCGCTGCTCACCGAACGGAGCAACGGCCTGAGCTATGCCTCCCAGCGGATGAAAGGCAGTCCCCTGTGTGCCCAGCTCACCATGCAGGCCGACGAGTGCGAGCGCTCCGAGCTGGCGCTGGATGCCGCTATACGGATGGGCGGCTAGCGGAGGATAGCGCGCGCGTCCTGGTGACAGAGCGGGAAAGCGCCTGCTCGACCATGAAAAAGGCCGGCGTCCGGGATCGATCCCGGACGCCGGCTCAAGAACAGAATTCCCTATTTCCCCGGATGTTCCGCGCAGTACTCCCAGGCGTACTGGGCATACACGGCGCTTCCCAGGCCCAGAACGTCCTCATCCATCTGGAATTTGGGGTGGTGCAGCGGATAGCAGGCGCCCTTTTCCCGGTTCATCACACCCAGAAAGGCGTACACGCCCGGACGCCTGGACAGATATTCTCCAAAATCATCCGAGGTCAGTACGGGGCGTTTGAGGACTACCGCCTGGGGCCCCATCACCCTCTCGGCAGCGCGGTGGGCCACCGCGCTGCACACCTCGTCGCTGATGCAGGGGTCCCCCAGGAAAGAGACCTCTACCTCCGCTGTGGCCCGGTAGGCCGCGGCAGTGTGTTGGACGATGCGGGTGAGCGAATCACGCAGCTTGGAGTCCAGGTTCCGGTCGAAGTAACGGATGCATCCGCCGAACTCCACCGTCTCTGGGATCACATTTTCCGTGGTCCCGGCGTGGAATTTGGTCACTGACACCACAACGGCGTCGTTGGCGTCCACTTCCCGGCTCACAAAGGACTGGAGGCTCACCACCGCCTGGGCGGCGGCCAGAAGGGCGTCCACACTCTGGTGGGGCATGGCGGCGTGGCCGCCCACGCCATGCACTTTGACACTCAGGCCGCCTATACCCGCCATGCGGGGCCCGGGCTGGACGGAGATATGCCCCACCTCCAGATCGGGCATGACATGGATGGCGAATACCGTGTCCACACCCTCCAGAATACCGGCGGCGATCAGCTCACGGCCGGCGCCGCCGAATTCCTCCGCCGGCTCAAAGACCAGACGCACCCGCCCGGGGAGCGCTTCCCGGTGCTGCCACAGCAGACGGGCGGCACCCATCAGCATGGCGGTGTGGCCGTCATGGCCGCAGGCGTGCATCACATTGGGCACCTGGGAGGCAAAGGAGCAGCCGCTCTCCTCCTGCACCGGCAGTGCGTCCATATCGGCCCGCAGCAGTACGCAGGGGGCGTTTTCCCCCGCTTGGCCGCCCTGAATTTCCGCCACGATGCCGGTCTCCCCGTACCGCTGATAGGGGATACCATGGGCGACCAGCTCCGCACGGATGTGGGCGCTGGTCTCAAATTCTTTCAGACCCAGCTCCGGGTGCGTGTGAAAGCGCCTGCGCTGAGCCACCACATAATCCTGTACCTCTGATGCCTGAAATACCATGGGTTTCCTCCTCGTATGCGGGGCATCCTGTCCACCGCTTGGTCCCGTTGATTTGAATCCATTCGCTTCTCCCTTTTGTGTGCGGTGTCCCACAGACACCAGCAAAGACAAGCAATCGAATATTTACTATATAACGGCTATATTTTGACCGTCAAATATTATTCAAAATAATTATAATTCCGGCATATTTCATGGAAATATACGATTTATGGGGGCTCTTTCCTGCATAGATGGGGTTTGTGTGCAGAATCGGGAGACAGCCCATGCAGACAGAGATGGCCCCAATCCGCCTTTGGATTGGGGCCATTTGTCATGGATGTTCAGCGGCAGTCAGGGTCGATGACAGGCCACCTTGTGGCCGGGCGCCACCTCCCGCAGGGCGGGAGCCTCCCGGCGGCAGCGGTCGGTAGCGTAGGGGCAGCGGGTGTGGAATACACACCCCTGGAATTCGTCAGTGCGCACGGGCAGCTCGCCCCCCAGGGACACATGGGTCTTGCCCCGCTTAGAGAGATCAGGGATGGAGGCGAAGAGGGCCTGGGTATAGGGGTGGTGGGGATCGGCGAAGAGAGCGTCGGTGGGAGCCTCCTCCACCAGAGAGCCCAGGTACATCACGCCGATGCGGTCGGAGAGATAGCGCACCACCCCCATGTCGTGGGAAATAAAGAGGAGGGTGAGGCCCATCTCCCGCTGTAAAGAGGTGAGCATATTAAGGATCTGGGCCTGGATGGACACGTCCAGGGCGGACACCGGCTCGTCGCAGACAATGAGCTTGGGCGCGATGATGAGGGCCCGGGCGATGCCCAGGCGCTGGACCTGGCCGCCGGAGAGCTCGTGAGGGTAGCGGAAGTAGTGCTCCTCGGAAAGCCCCACCTTCTCCAGAATGACCAGTACCCGGGCCCGGCGGGCGTCCGCGTCGCCCACGCCCTGGATGATGAGGGGCTCCTCCAGCAGGGCGCCGATGCGCTGCCGGGGGTTGAGGGAGGAGAGTGGGTCCTGAAAGACCAGCTGGATATCCCGCCGCAGGGGGCGGAATTCCCGGTCGGAGAGCTTGGTCAGGTCATGGCCCTGGTACTGGATCTCACCGCCGTCCGGATGGGTGAGGCCCAGAATACACCGGCCGGTGGTGGTCTTGCCGCAGCCGGACTCCCCCACCAGGCCGTAGGTCTCCCCCTCATAGAGGGAGAAGGACAGGCCGGATACGGCGTTCATGTGGGTTTTCGGGGGAAAGAGCTTGCCCAGGGGGCCGTAGATGGGGTAGCGTTTGCACAGGTCCTTGACTTCCAGCAGGGGCGTGCTCATGGCGCTCCCTCCTCTCCTGCCCCGGCGGGGGCGTTTTTCCAGCACTTCACCCGGTGACCGGGGGACACCTCAAAGGCGGGGGGGACGTTCCGGCGGCAGCGGTCATCGGCATAGGGACAGCGGGTGCAGAAGTGGCACCCATCCGGCACCGCCGACAGGGGCGGGACCGTGCCCTCGATGACCGGCAGAGGTTCCCCACGCTTCACATCCAGCCGGGGGATACAGGCGAGCAGCCCCTGAGTGTAGGGGTGCAGGGGATTAGCGAAGAGCGCCTCGGTCTCGGCTTCCTCCACGATCTGACCCAGATACATCACCCGCACACTGTGACAGAGCTGGGCCATGGCGCTCAGGTCGTGGGTGATGAAGAGCACCGACATGCCCAACTGCTGGTTGAGCCGGGCAATCAGGTCCAGGATCTGCTCCTGGATGGTGACGTCCAGGGCGGTGGTGGGCTCGTCGGCGATGAGAAGGGCAGGCTCGCAGGCCAGGGCCATGGCGATCATCACCCGCTGCTGCATGCCGCCGGAGAGCTCATAGGGGTACTGGCGCAGGCACCGCTCCGGGTCGGGGATACCCACCAGGCCCAGCAGCTCGGCGCTGCGGGTGTCGGCGTCCTTTTTGGAGAGGTGCTTGTGCAGGCGCAGCACCTCCCCGATCTGCTTGCGCACGGTGTGGACCGGGCTCAGGGAGGTGAGGGGGTCCTGGAAGATCACCGAGATGCGGTTGCCCCGGATGCGCCGCAGGGCGGACAGGGGGAGTTTCAGAAGGTCCTGCCCCTCGAAGCGGATGGAGCCCTCATAGGTCACGGCGGACTCATATTCCCGCAGCCGGAGGATGGACTGAGACATGACGCTCTTGCCCGAGCCGGACTCCCCCACCACCCCCACGATCTCGCCGGGATAGAGGGTCAGGTCCACCCCGTCCACTGCGGGGAGGGGCCCCTTCCGGCCGGGGAAGAGGACCCGGAAGTCCTCCATCTCCAGCAGCGGGGTCTGATTGGTTTTCTCTGTCATTTCTTCCGCCTCCCTGCCGTGCGCGGGTCCAGATAGTCCCGCAGGCCGTCGCCCAGCAAATTCAGACTGAGTACGCACAGGATCACCGCCCCGCCGGGGAAGATCACCGTCCAGGGCGCCTTCTGGAGCACCTGCTTGCTGGCCTGTAAGATATTGCCCCAGCTGGCGGCGGGGGCGGGGATACCGGCCCCCAGGAAGCTGAGGGAGGCCTCGGACAGGATGGCCTGGGCGAAGATGAAGGAGGCCTGCACTGTGAGGGGGGAGATGACGCTGGGCAGGATGAGCTTCCACAGAATGCGCCCGCTGCCGGCCCCCTGGACCTTGGCGGCCTCCACATAGGTCTGCTCCCGGGTGACCAGGGCGCTGGAGCGCACCACCCGGGCCACGCTGGGGGTGTAGACGATGGTCAGGGCCAGGATCACATTCCAGTTGGTGGCCCCCAGCGCCGCCATGAGGGCGATGGCCAGCAGAATACCGGGGATGGCGATAAGGCCGTCACAGATGCGCATGAGGATGTGGTCCAAGATTTTAAAATAGCTGGCATAGATGCCGATAACGGTGCCCAGCAGGCAGGAGAACACCGCCACGGCGCCCCCCACCATGAGAGAGGACCGGGCGCCGTAGAGCACCCGGGTAAAGAGGTCCCGGCCAAACTCGTCGGTGCCGAAGAGGTGCTCCAGGCTGGGGGGCTGAAGGCGCTGGGGGACGTTGGTGGCGTCGGGGTCCACCGGGCTCACCGCCGGGATGATGAGGGCACACAGCACGATGACGGCAAAGACCACCGCGCCGAACATCAGCCCCGGATTGGACAGCAGCCGCTCCCGGCGCAGCTGTTTCTGCTCCCGGACGATGGCCGCCCCCACGGCGGGGGCATGGGTACGTTTTGACATTTCCACCCCTCCTTACTTCCGCCCCAGCTGGATGCGGGGGTCCACCAGACCGTACAGGATGTCCACCACCAGATTGACCAGCACATACACCAGGGTGACAAAGAGGACCACGCCCTGGATGACGAACACGTCCCGCTGGTTGATGGAGCTCATGGTGAGCATCCCCAGGCCGGGGATGTTGAAGATGGTCTCGGTGACGATGGTGCCGGTGACCAGGCTGCCGAAGGACTGGCCCACCACGGTGAGAATGGTGGGGGCGGCGTTCTTGAGAGCCTGGCTGAAGAGGACGGCGCTCTCCCGCAGGCCCTTGGCCCGGGCGGTGCGGATGTAGTTCATATAGAGCACGTCCAGCAGGGCCGAGCGGGTCATGCGGGTGATGTAGGCCGCCTGCACCACGCCCAGGGAGAGGGCGGGCAGGATGAGGTAGCGCAGATGCTGCCATAGACCCTGGCTCAGGGGGGCGTAGCCAGCCACCGGCAGCCACTTCAGATACACGCCGAAAAAGAGCATGAGGAACATGCTCAGCAGGAATCCGGGGATCGCGGTGCCCAGCAGGGAGAGGGACACGGTGGTCAGGTCCACGGCGGTGCCACGCTTGTAGGCGGCCAGCATGCCCATGGGGATGGCCAGTACCAGAGAGAAGAGCTGGGCCAGCACCGCCAGGCTCAGGGTGGGACCGAAGTACTCGGCGATGGCGGAGAGCACCGGCATGTCTAAAAAGTAAGACTGTCCCCAGTCGCCCCGGAATACCCCAGCGAGCCAGTCAGCATACTGAACCAGGAAGGGCCGGTCAAAGCCCAGCTGGGCGTTGAGCTCGGCGATCTGCTCGGCAGAGGCCTCCAGGCCCAGCATGGCGGTGGCTGGGCCGCCGGGAATGAGGTAGACCACCAGGAAGATGACCACCGAAACTACGAACATCACCGGGATCAGGGAGAGGATGCGTTTGAGGATGTAGGACAGCATATGGCGTTACCCCTTTGCGCTTGAAATCGAAATGCGGCGGGGTGCGGACGCACCCCGCCGCCCATGGTTGTGCGGTTATGCGGGAACCTTCACGTTCCAGTAGATGGGATAGCGCAGATAGTCGAAGCCCTCCACACCGCTGCGCAGGCCGTATACGCCGGTGTAGTGGCCCAGCACGGTGGCGGCGCCGTACTCATAGAGGAAGCCCTGCAGCTGATCCCAGGCGGCAGAGGCCTCCTCGGTGGTGGCGGCGGAGCGGATAGCGGCGATGCCCTCGCTGACCTCCGGGGCGTCCAGCCCGGCCCAGGCCTGGCTCAGCACCGAGAGCTGCACCGGCAGGGGGTTATAGGAGTTGCTGGTGATGAAGAGGTCGAACTGGGCCGGGTCGGAGCGGTGCTCCATGAAGGTGGTGAAGTCGTACTGCTCCACCTCGGCGTTGATGCCGGCCTGCTTCAGCTGGTCCTGCACCACCAGAGTGGCGTTGTACATCTCGCTGTAATCGGGGGTGGTGACCAGGACGATGGGCTCGTTGTTGTAGCCTGCCTCGGTCAGCAGCTCCTTGGCCTTCTCCACATTGTTCTGGTTGTAGTACTCGCTGCCGGCGTCGCTGCCCCATACCGCGTCATCCGGCGGGCACCAGCCGGGATTCAGTGTGTACAGGTTGGGGTCGCCGTAGGCCGCCAGCAGGATGTCATCGCAGTTGAGAGCGGCCAGCACAGCCTGGCGCAGGGTCTGGTTGGCCAGAGGCCCCTGGGTGGTGTTGAAGAACAGGTTCAGGGTGCCGCCGGTCTCCACATCCATCACCAGGCTGCTGTCGGAGGCGAGCTCTTCATAGCGCTCCAGGGGCAGGTCCTCGATGATGTCATACTGGCCGGTCTGGAGTCCAGCCACCCGGGTGGCGTTGTCGGCCACCACACGGAAGTAGATGGTCTCCGTGGCGGCGCTCTTCTCGCCGACCAGGCCGCTGGACTCGCCCGCGGGGGACTGGTAGTCGGCAAAACGGGTGAGCTTTACATACTGGTCCTGCTTCCACTCCGAGAGCTGGTAAGGGCCGGTACCGATGTACTCGGTGACGCCGTCGGGACCGGCGGCCTCCGCCACCGACTTGGGATAGATGGCGGCGAACTGGATGGGGGCGGCCAGGACCATGATGATGTCGGAGGAGGCCTCCGGCACGGTGAGGGTGACGGTGTAGTCGTCCACCTTGGCGAAGGTGGAGCCGCTGATGAGCTCGGCCTTGGAGCAGCGCTCCAGCCACAGGTTCATGGAGGCCACCACGTCATCGGCGGTCATCTCCTGGCCGTTGTGGAATTTCACGCCCTGACGCAGCTTGATGGTGTATACCAGGCCGTCATCGCTGACGGTGTAGTCCTCGGCCAGGACGGGCTCCACCTCGTAGTTGGCGTTGAGAGAGAACAGGGGCTCATAGATGTGCATGCCAATGCCGCCCACGATGTTGGAGTTGATGCCATGAGGGTCCAGAGAGGGGGGATTGGCGGCAATGCCGATGTTCAGCTCACTCTTGTAGGAGACGGGCTGCGTGGAATCCGTGGGCACCTGGGAGGTGTTGGGCTCGGGAGAGCTGGAGGACGGACCGCCGCAGGCGGTCAGCAGCATGGCCGTGCTCAAAGTCAGCGCGGCAATGCGGGTGAGAGGAATGAGTCTCATGGTGTCATCCTTTCTGTCATTCGTCGGTTGGTTGGATTTTGGGGCCTTATTATATCAATTGTACCGTTTTCTGTCCAACACGCTTACATTTACAGGGATCTTGCACGAAAAATGTACTTGACTTTAGGCCTGAACAACACTTTCTGGACATTTTAGAATTTTTTTAAGAAAATAGACGGTTTGTCGAATCCAGCTTTATTGAAATTTCAAAAAGAAAGTGTGTGAAAACAGCGGTATTATAGGAAAATAC
>DYBS01000097.1 GCA_019418525.1 Clostridiales bacterium | reverse complement strand
GTGCGCGGCTGCGCCTGCGTGGCAGAGAGCGCCCTCTTCCCCGAGGAGACGCTGGAGATGATCGTGCCCGACGCCTGCCCTGACATCCGGCGTATCCTGGACACCCAGGCCTGGGTGGAGCTGGGCGGACATACGGCGGGGGAGGGGCGCATGGAACTTTCGGGCACGGTGCGCGCCGCTGTGCTGTATCTGCCCGAGGGGGAGGAGGGCCCCCGGCGGCTGGAGGCCGCCATTCCCTTCCACTGCGGGGCGGATGCCCCTCGGGTCACCTCCGCCTGCACCCTCACTGTGCAGCCGCGAGTGGAACAGGCGGAAACCCGGGTGCTCAACCCCCGCAAGGTGCTTCTGCGCGCCGCCCTGGCCCTGGAGACTCAGGCCTGGCTTCCTCGGGAGGAACACTGGAGCTCCGGTGTTACCGGGGAGGGCTGTGAGACGGTGGAGCAGCTCCAGGAGCCTTGCCGCACCTACGGCGCGGTGTGGGTGGGAGAGAAGCCTTTCTCTTTTGAGGATGAGGTGGCCCTCCCGGGGAGCCGCCCGGTGTCGGAGCTGTTGCGCTACCGCCTCGCCCTCCGGTGTGCCGAGGCCAAGGTCATCGGCAGCAAGCTCCTCTTCAAGGGGGAGGCCGAGCTGAGCCTGCTGTGCCGGGAGGAGGAGGGCACTGTGCGGGAGTGCCGCTTCCAGCTGCCCTTCTCTCAGATCCTGGAGACCGGCGAGGCGGGGGAGGAGTGCGACTGCACCGTGGAGGTGCTCCCTGTGTCGGTGTCCTGCTCTCTGGATGGGGAGGGACGGCACGTGGAGGTGGCGCTGGAGCTGCTGGCTCAGGCGGTGCTGCGGCAGGAGCAGAGCTTCTCCCTGCTCACCGACCTGTACAGCACTGCCTGGGCCCTGGAGGCCGACCCTAAGCCCTGTTGCCTGGAGCACCGGGTGGACGCCTCTACTCGCACCCAGAGCGTACGGGAGGTGCTGGAGTGTCCGGTGCTTCCCGCCGAGGTGGTGGACGCCCGGGCCAGCGTGGGCCGGGTGGACCAGAGCCGAGAAGGGGGGAGGCTCACCCTCACCGTGCCGGTAGAGGTGACCGTCTTGTTCCGTGGCGAGGACGGTGCGCTGGATGTGGCGGCGGGCCGCTGGGAGGTGACCTGTCCCGTGGATGCCGGAGAAGGTGTGGAATGCCGCTGCCGGTGCCGCTGTCCCGAGCCGGTGGGCGCGGCAGCCACCGCCTCCGGCGTGGAGGTTCGCTTCCCGCTGGAGTTCCAGTGCCTCCTTACCCGTCGGGAGGAGCGTATGGGAGTGGCGGCCGCCCAGCTGGACACCGACACTCCCCGGGATGGCGGGCCCTCTATCGTGCTGCGCCTGCCCCAGCGGGGAGAGCGGCTTTGGGACATTGCCAAGTGCTACGGTACCACGACCGGTGAGATCCGCCAGGCCAACCAGCTGGAGGAGGGGGTATTCCCCGAAGGACAGCTCCTCCTCATTCCCCGTACCAGAGCCTGAATCTACGGGCCGCCCGGAGTTTTCTCCGGACGGCCCGCTCTTTTTGCTTATATTCAAAGGGAATGTTCAATCCCAATACCTGATGCGTGTTCTGCCCGATGGGTACCATAACCCGGTTGATCTACCGTCTGTGGGCTGTTTTGGAGGTTTTGCAGCGGGAATATTGTCCACGACAGGAAGAAGGAGGAGCAGATACCCATTGAATGACACACATACTGGGCGGTTTTGGACGGAATGGTAATACTCACCGAAAATAGTAGACAAAACTGTGTAATTTCACGCTTCCCCTTCTTGTGAAAAAATGATACAATTTTCGTCAGGGCGAAATAGAAAATGGTGAGAAAGGTGAGAAAGGAACTATTTCATGTCTAGTAACAAAGAAAGCTTCAAGCCGTATATCCCGGCCGACCGCGTGGTGCCGGAGTTTACGGTGACCTCCATCATCCTAGGTATTCTTCTGGCGATCGTCTTCGGTGCGGCCAATGCCTATCTGGGCCTGCGGGTGGGCATGACCATCTCCGCATCCATCCCCGCAGCAGTGCTCTCCATGGGCATCATCCGCATCATCCTGCGCCGGGACTCCATTCTGGAGAACAATATGGTGCAGACCATCGGCTCCGCTGGTGAGTCCGTGGCCGCCGGCGCTATCTTCACCCTGCCCGCCCTGTTCCTGTGGGCGGAAGAGGGGACCATGGAGTTCCCCAGCATGGTGACCATCGGCCTGGTGGCTCTGGTGGGCGGCGTCCTGGGCGTCGTCTTTATGGTACCCCTGCGCCAGGCCCTCATCGTCGAGGAGCACGGCACGCTGCCTTTCCCGGAGGGCACCGCGTGTGCAGAGGTGCTCCTGGCCGGTGAGGAGGGCGGCAGCAAGGCCGGCACTGTGTTCGCTGGCCTGGGACTCTCCGCCCTGTACAAGTTCGTGGCGGACGGCCTGATCGTCTTCCCCAGCGAAGTGGGATATGACATCTCCGGCTATAAGGGATCCTCCATTGGCATCCAGGTGCTGCCCGCCCTGGCCGGTGTGGGCTACATCTGCGGTCCCCAGATCTCCAGCTATATGCTGGCCGGCGGTACCCTGAGCTGGTTCGTCATCATGCCCATGATCGCTCTGTTTGGCGCCGACGCTGTGGTCTTCCCCGGCACTGCCCCCATCAGCGCCATGGCCCCCAGCGACCTGTGGGGCACCTATGTGAAGTACATCGGTGCCGGCGCTGTGGCTACCGGCGGTATCATCAGCCTCATCAAGAACCTGCCCCTCATCGGCCGCACCTTCATGCAGGCTATGAAGGGTGTCAACGCCAAGAACACCGGCAGCTCCCTGCGCACCGAGCAGGACATTCCCATGATCTCCCTGATCATCGTCATGGTGGTCTGCGCCCTGGCCATCTGGCTGCTGCCCGCCTTCCCCGTGAACCTGATCGGCGCCATCATCGTGGTCATCTTCGGCTTCTTCTTCGCCACTGTCTCCTCCCGTATGGTGGGTCTGATTGGTTCCTCCAATAACCCTGTGTCCGGCATGGCCATCGCCACCATCATCATCACCACCCTGATCCTGAAGGCCACCGGTACCGTCGGCACTACCGGTATGATGGGTGCCATCACCATCGGCGGCATCATCTGCGTCATCGCCGCCATCGCCGGCGACTGCTCGCAGGACCTGAAGACCGGCTTCATCGTGGGCGCCACCCCCAAGAAGCAGCAGATCGGCGAGATCATCGGTGTGGCCGCCTCCGCCGCAGTCATCGGCTTTGTGCTGAACCTGCTCAATAACGCCTGGGGCTACGGCACTGACGCCATCCCCGCCCCTCAGGCTACCATGATGAAGATGCTGGTAGAGGGCATCATGAACGCCCAGCTGCCCTGGGCCCTCATCCTCACCGGTGTATGCGTGGCCATTGTGGTGGAGATCCTCCGCATCCCCGTCATGCCCTTCGCCGTGGGTATGTACCTGCCCTTCAGCCTGAGCGCTGGTATCATGGCCGGCGGTATTGTCCGCTGGTTTATGGAGCGTCGTAAGGGCGTCTCTGAGGAGGAGAAGCGCGCCGGTGTGGACCGCGGCATCCTGTATACCTCCGGTCTCATCGCCGGCGAGGGCCTGATGGGTGTGGTCCTGGCCATCCTGACCGTGGCCGGTTTGGCCGACGTCATCAACCTGAAGGAGCGCTTCGGCATCTCCATTGGCCAGATCGGCAGCCTGGTGGTCTTTGTCCTGTTGCTGGCCACTCTGGTCCGCGTCTGCACCAAGCCCTCCAAGAAGTAAGGAGCCCCTCCTGCAAAACACCATTTTCTACTTTCCAATGGAGCAGGGCGTGCCTCTCCACGAGAGGCCGCCCTGCTCTCCCTGAATTCAGCCCTATGGCGGCTGGCCCGCCGCAAGAAAGGAATTCCCCATGGCAAAGAAACCAATTCGAGCCGAAAACTACCTGGACCGGGTGCCCTGCCGTAACCCAGAGCTGGGATTTACCACAGACGAAAAGGGGCTGGTGACCCTTCTAGTGGAGTGGAAGGGTTTTTACTATCGCCTGTCCCAGAAGCTCTTCCACAAGCACCGGGTAAGCCAGATCCATATGGATGCCTACGGCAGCTTCCTTTGGAACCAAATCGACGGGAAGAAGGACGTCATGGATCTGGTCAGCGCTTTTGACCAGCAGTTCGACTCCCCGGAAAAGAGCATGGCCCGGGTTATCAAATTCCTGGAGACCATGAAAGAGGAGAAATTCATCTACTACCGGGGGATGGAGAAATGAGAGACGTTATCCACTATATCCCCTATGTACTGCTGTTTATGGTGGCCACCATGCTTATCTATGGCTGGGGGCTGTGGCGCACCCAGCGCCAGACCGGCGACCTGACTCGGCAGCTCTATGCCAAGGCCCGGAGCAAAGTGAAGCGTGCCGTGCGCAAGAACGGCAAGATGACCCGGAAAGAGCTCATCCCCGTGGTCAAGAATTTGACCGCCCGGCAGCCCTTCAGCAGCAAGCAGATGGGCGTCACTGACCCGGAAAAGTTTCTGGACGCGTTGCTGGACTATATGCTTCTCCAGAAGGATCTGCGCCAGGAACAGCAGGGGAGCAAGACCTATTATGTACTGGAACGCTGAGCGCGGGAGGGAAAGACTTCCCGCGTTTTTCCATAAAAAGAGACCCGGAACAGAGCCTGTACGCCCTGTTCCGGGTCTTTATTCCTTTAATCCAGCTTTACCTTGACCACCAGCACCCGCACAGGAGAGGGGTCATCCAGGGCGATACGGGGGGCGTGGAGATCCTCCGGCCAGACGATGTAGAAGTCGCCGGGGTTCAGGCGGATGGTGCTGAAGGGCACATCCCAGAAGGCGATGTCACCCGCCGGATCGTAGGGCTTGGCCGGAGCGCGCCCGGCCTTCAGGGCGTAGCCTACCGCCTCCTCGCCCTCCAGCAGACACTGGATATCGGCGTAGTGCTCGTGCCCCTCCGGCATAGAACCCTCGGCGGGGTGGGTGTCCACCTCGAAGTAGCGGGCGAACACGTTGTCGCCATCGATTTCCAGCCGGTCGCCACTCTTGGCTCCGGAGAGGTCGGCCTTGGCCACCCACTCCAGAGCGATGCGGAAGCGCTCGCCCAGACCGTAGTAACGTGCCAGGTTCTGCATATTGTCAAATACCATAGGGGTCTCCTCCTTTGTGGTTTTCAGTCACCTTTATGGTACTCCCTTTATACTAGAATTGCAACGAAAACCACCTCTATATCCCTAAAATAGGGGCGCTTGAAGGAGAGAGGGGAGTGTGGTACAATGAGGATAACCTACGTCCCCCGCGCATAGGATAGCCCGAAAGGGGGGACGCGGTATGCGCGCAAAGTGGGGGAGCTGGGCGGTATTGGCTGCCCTGGCGCTGTGTCTGGCGGTGCCGTTTTGGTACGTATGGCCCCGCAGTGGAGAGGCGGAGGCCTGTTTCTCCCTGCGCCGGACCGGTCAAACTCTGGTCATCGACGCCGGACACGGCGGGGAGGACGGAGGTGCTGTGGCCGCCGACGGCACGGTGGAGAGCGGCATCAACTTGGCCATTGCCCGCCGCCTGGATCTGCTTCTGGGCCTGTACGGGGATGCGCCGGTGCTGCTGCGGGAGGAGGATATCTCCCTCCACGACCCGTCCGCCACGACCCTGCGGGAGAAAAAACGCTCGGACCTCCAGAATCGGGTTGCCATGGTGGAAGCTGTGGAGGGGGCTACGCTTCTGAGCATCCACCAGAACAGCTACCCGGACTCCCGCTACCACGGGGCCCAGGTCTTTTATGCCGGGGAGATCAGTCTCCCACTGGCGGAGCACACCCAGGAGCTGCTGCGCGCCGGGCTGGACCCGGAGAACACCCGGGCGGCCAAACCCATTCCGGACACCGTTTATTTGATGAATCACGTCTCCTGTCCCGCCGTGCTGGTGGAGTGTGGCTTTCTCTCCAACCCGGAGGAGGCCGGCCGGCTGCGTACGGAGGGGTATCAGACCAAAATTGCCGCTGTGCTGGCGGCGGCCTGGCTAACCGGAGATAGCGTAGATACAAAGGAGAACCCGTCGTTATGAAAGCAAAGACCCTCTTTTACTGCACCGAGTGCGGAAATGAGCTGCCCAAGTGGGCGGGTCAGTGCCCGGCATGCCGTGCCTGGAACACCATTGTGGAGCGCCCGTCAGAGACGCCCCGGAAAAAGACCGCCGCTGCGGCCCGATCCTCCGACGGCGGCGTACGGATGCCCTTACGGCAGCCCCGCACGCTGAAAGAGGTGGAGACTACCCAGGAGCTGCGCTTCGCCACCGGCATGGATGAGCTGGACCGCGTGCTGGGCGGTGGCGCGGTGAAGGGCTCCCTGGTGTTGGTGGGCGGCGCGCCGGGCATCGGCAAATCCACCCTGATGCTCCAGATCTGCGACCAGCTTTGCCGCTTTGCCACCGTGCTCTATGTCTCTGGCGAGGAGTCGGAGCGGCAGATCAAGCTGCGGGCGGAGCGCCTGGGCATTTATGGCGAGAACCTCTATCTGCTCTCAGAGACCAATCTGGAGGACGTGCTGGACGCAGTCCATTCGCTCCAGCCCGATATCCTGATCGTAGACTCCATCCAGACTCTCTACAACGGCGACCTCACCGCCGCGCCGGGCAGCATCGGACAGGTGAAGGACTGCACCATGGCCCTGATGCAGCTGGCAAAAGGGGAGGGGGTCACCGTTTTTGTCATCGGCCACGTGAACAAGGAAGGCTCCATCGCCGGCCCCAAGGTGCTGGAGCATATGGTGGACTGCGTGCTCTACTTTGAGGGTGAGCAGCAGATGACACACCGCATCCTGCGCTCGGCCAAGAACCGCTTTGGCGCCACCAATGAGATCGGTGTCTTTGAGATGGCGGACAAGGGGCTGGTAGAAGTTCCCAACCCATCGGAGCTGCTTCTGTCCGGGCGGCCTACCGACACGCCGGGCACCTGCGTGACCTGCGTCATGGAGGGCGTGCGCCCGGTGCTGGCCGAGGTACAGGCGCTGCTGACGCCCACCAGCTTCAACGTGCCGCGGCGCACTGCCAACGGTTTCGACTTCAGCCGGGCCATGATGCTGCTGGCTGTGCTGGAGAAGCGGGGCGGTCTGATGGTCGGCACCTGCGACGCCTATGTGAACGTCATCGGCGGTCTGAGCCTGGACGAGCCGGGGGCAGACCTGGCCATGGTGATGGCGCTGGCGTCCAGCTTCCGGGACCGGCCGATCCCGGACGATCTGGCGGCCATCGGCGAGGTCGGCCTGACCGGCGAACTGCGGGCCGTGGGCGCGCTGGGCCAGCGGCTCACCGAGGTGCGCCGCCTGGGCTTTACCAAATGTCTGATCCCGGCCCGGGGCAGCTCATCCGTGGTGGAGCCGGACGGCTTGCAGCTCATCCGCGTAAAGAACATCCGGGAGGCCATGGCCGCGCTGCTGTGAGCAGCCGGCCGGGCCCCGGGACAGACACCGAAAGGGGGTATTTGCGGGCATTGTGGCAACTCAACAAAATAAAAATTTTGTTGAGTTGGAGGGAGGCGAAAACAGCCCCTCTCCCGAAAATGGCCGGTTTGGACCGGTCCGGGCCTGCCCGCAGCCAATATGGACTATCGCACTGAAGCACCGGAAATCATCCGTTCTTTTTTAACGTATCACCGCACCATCCAGGGTCACTCCGCCAAAACGGTGGACGAATACTATCTGGAC
>DYBS01000096.1:7277-7863 GCA_019418525.1 Clostridiales bacterium | reverse complement strand
GGCCTGGCGCTGGCCGGTCTGGTGCTCACTCTGGTATGGATCAACGCCCCCCGCTGGCTCACCTCCGGCGTGTACCTCTTCATGGGGTGGCTGTCGGTGGTTGCCCTCTATCCGCTGACCCAGGTCCTGTCGGCCAACGGCTTTTTCTGGCTGGTGCTGGGCGGCGTGCTGTACACCGTGGGCGGTGTGCTCTATGCGGTGAAGTGGCCCGGCCGCAACAATCCCCGCTTCGGCTGCCACGAGATCTTCCATGTGTTCATTCTCCTGGGTAGCGTGTGCCACTTCCTGCTGATGTACCAGGTCGTGACCGCTCTGTAACAAAAGACTGCTGAAGAGGTCCGCTCCGAAGAGCGGACCTCTTTCTTTTTTCCCAAAACTGTGGCAAAATAGCAGCAGTAGTCTGAAAGGGAAGGAGAGTTTACTATGTTGAAGGGATGGTTCCGGCTGGGCGCGGCGTGCCTGGCGGGACTTCTGCTTTGGAGTGGTGGGGCGTCTGCTGCACCGGCGGAGGAGACCCCCGCCCCGCTGACGATCCTGTTTACCCACGATACCCATGACCACTTTCTCCCCTCCGCGGACGAGGAGG
>DYBS01000096.1:4742-7267 GCA_019418525.1 Clostridiales bacterium | reverse complement strand
CGCCTGGCCACTAAGCTGGAGGAGGAGAGTGCAGCGGCGAAGTATCCGGTGGTGACGCTGGACGGGGGAGACTTCTCCATGGGCTCCCTGTTCCAGACGATCTATGACACCGACGCGCCGGAGCTGCGGGCCCTGGGGGCCATGGGGTACGACGTGACCACCCTGGGAAACCACGAGTTCGACTACCGGGCCGCAGGCATGGCGGGGATGCTCAACGCCGCCGTGGAAAGCGGCGATCCCCTTCCGGCGCTGGTGCAGGCCAACTACAAGCCGCCGGAGGGGGATACGGAGAGCTGGGAAGCCTGGGAGAACTACGGCGTCACCGACTATGTAGTCCTGGAGAAGGAGGACCCCGCCGGCGGTGAACCGGTGCGGGTGGCGGTCTTCGGCGTGCTGGGGACCGACGCGGACGACTGTGCCCCCATGTCCGGCATGGAGTTTGAGCCAATCGCCGACGCGGCCAAACGGGTGGTGGACCAGATCCAGGCGGAGGAGGATGCGGACTACATCGTCTGCCTCTCCCACTCAGGGACGTCCAATGGAAAAGGGGAGGACTACGATCTGGCCAAGGCGGTGGACGGCATTGACGTCATCATCTCGGGCCACACCCACACCACCCTGGAGCAGCCCATTGAGGTCAACGACACCCTCATCGTCTCCTGCGGCGAGTATACCCAGAACCTGGGGGTACTCACCGTGAGCCGGGGGAGCGGCGGGACTATCCAGCTGGAGGACTACCGGCTGGACCCCCTGGATGACACGGTGAGCGCCGATCCCACAGTAAGCGCCATGGCACAGGGGTTCCAGACCCTGGTGGAGGAGCGGTATCTATCCGACTACGGCCTCACCTTTGATCAAGTGCTGGCGGAGAACCCCTGGACCTTCCCCTCCATCGGTGAGCTGGGGAGTGAGCAGCGGGAGGAGCCCCTGGGCAACCTGATTGCCGACTCCTACATCTATGCGGTGCAGCAGGCCGAGGGGGCCGACTATGAGGACGTGGACTTCGCGGTGGTGGCCGCGGGTGTGATCCGGGCCTCGCTGCCTTCGGGGGAGGTGACCACCTCCGACGCCTTCGATATCTCCTCCCTGGGCTCAGGGGCGGACGGTACGCCGGGGTATCCTTTGGTGTCGGTCTATATCTACGGCAGCGAGCTGAAAGACGCCTTTGAGGTGGATGCCTCAGTGACGCCCCTCATGTCGGCGGCCCAGCTCTACGGCGCGGGGATGGAGTGGACCTTTAACCCCAACCGGCTCATCTTCAACAAGGTCACCGACTGCGCCCAGGTCCTGCCCGACGGCAGCCGCGTCCCCATTGAGGACGATCAGCTCTACCGGGTGGTGACGGGGCTCTACTCCGGGCAGATGCTGGGCACGGTGAACGGCAAGTCCTTCGGTATTCTGGGCATCACGCCCCGGGATGAGAGCGGGGAGCCCATCACCGACCTGGAGGCCTATATCATCCACAACGAGGACGGTACCGAGGTGAAGGAGTGGTATGCGCTGGCCTCCTACCTCCAGTCCATGGGCACCGTGGACCAGCGGTACAGCGCCCCGGAGGGGAGAAAGACCGTGGCACCCTTCTGGAACCCGGTGGACCTGCTGGCCCATCCCAACGGCTTTGCGCTCATCGTGTACGGCGTGGTGCTGCTTCTGGTGGCGGTAGTGGTGCTGGTGGTGGTGCTGATCTGCCGCCGCCGATCCCGCCGGAGCCGGGGCCTGAAGGGGAGACGCCGTCGGGGCGGCGGATATTCCCCCTATCGCGGATAAAAGAACAGGAGCCGAAGCTCATCTGAGCTTCGGCTCCTGTTTTTCAGTCTTTAGGGGCGCGCAGGGCCCGCATGGAGTTGAGGATGGCAATGACCGACACGCCCACGTCGGCAAAGACCGCCTCCCAGAGGGTGGCCTGATTGACAGCCACCAGGGCCAGCACCAGGAACTTCACTCCCAGTGCGAAGGCAATGTTCTGCCGCACGATGGTGCGGGTTTTCCGGGCGATGCGGATGGCCAGGGCGATCTTAGAGGGTTTGTCGTCCATGAGGACCACATCGGCGGCCTCGATGGCGGCGTCGGAGCCCAGAGCGCCCATGGCAATGCCCAGGTCAGCCCGGGAGAGGACGGGGGCGTCGTTGATGCCGTCTCCCACGAAGGCCAGGGCGCCGCCGGAGGAACGGTCCTTCAGCAGGCGCTCCACCTGGTCCACCTTGTCGGCGGGGAGGAGCTGGGTGTGGACCTCGTCCAGACCCAGCTGTTTGGCCACATCCTCGCCCACGGCCTTGGCGTCGCCAGTGAGCATGACGGTCTTCCGCACGCCCACCGCCTTCAGGGCGGCGATGCCCTCCTTGGCGTCGGGCTTCACCTCGTCGGAGATGACCAGGTGGCCCATATAGGTCCCGTCCACCGCCACATGGACGGTGGTGCCCACCTTATGGCAGGGGTGCCAGGTGACGCCGATGTCCTCCATCAGCTTGTCGTTGCCCACGCAGACGGTGTGACCGTCCACCCGGGCCCGGACGCCCCGGCCCGCC
>DYBS01000096.1:0-4732 GCA_019418525.1 Clostridiales bacterium | reverse complement strand
AGCCGTGGCGGTCCACCGCCAATGCGCCGCCGGCCTCCACCCGGGTGGCGTCGGGCTCCTTGCCGTAGGCCTCCCGGATGGACCGGGAGATGGGGTGGTCGGACCAGCGCTCGGCCAGGGCGGCCAGCTCCAGCAGCTCTCCCTCGTCCACGTGGTCGGGGTGGATGGCGGTGACGTTGAACACGCCCCGGGTGAGGGTGCCGGTCTTGTCAAAGACCACCGTGTCCACCCGGGCCAGGACTTCCAGGTAGTTGCCGCCCTTCACCAGCACGCCGGCCCGGGAGGCCCCGCCGATGCCACCGAAGAAGGCCAGGGGCACCGAAATCACCAGCGCGCAGGGGCAGGACACCACCAGGAAGGAGCAGGCCCGGAGCAGCCAGTCGCTCCAGACCCCGTGGAAGAAGAGGGGAGGCACCACGGCCAGCAGCACCGCGGCCAGCACCACGGCGGGGGTGTACCACCGGGCGAACTGGGTGATGAAGGCCTCGGCCTTGGCCTTGCGGCTGGCGGCGTTCTCCACCAGCTCCAGGATGCGGGAGACGGTGGACTCCTCAAAGGGCTTGGTGACCTGCACCCGCAGCACGCCGGTGAGGTTCACACAGCCGCTGATGACGTCGCCGCCCGGGCCCACCGGCCGGGGGAGGGACTCGCCGGTGAGGGCGGCGGTGTCCAGGGTGGTGGTGCCCTCCAGCACCACCCCGTCCAGGGGCACCCGCTCGCCGGGCTTGAGGACGATGACGTCGCCCACCGTCACCTCCTCCGGGTCCACTTCTTCGGTCTCGCCGCCGGAGCGCTCCACATTGGCGCTGTCGGGGCGGATATCCATGAGGGCGGCAATGTTCTTCCGGGAGCGGCCCACCGCCACGGACTGGAAGAGCTCGCCCACCTGGTAGAAGAGGAGGACGAACACGGCCTCGGGGTACTCGCCGGTGATGAGGGCGCCGATGGTGGCCAGCGCCATGAGGAAATTCTCGTCAAAGACCTGGCCGTGGGCGATGTTGCGGATGGCCTTCCAGAGGACGTCCCAGCCCACCAGGAAGTAGGGGACCAGGAAGGCCAGGAGCCGTCCCCAGCCGGTGAGGGGGAGCAGCACCGCCAGGATGAGCAGCGCGGCGCTGACGAGGATGCGGACCAGCGTCCGCTTTTGTCTGCCGGACATAAACGATCCCTCCCGCCGCCGTGTTACTTGCGCACGATGGTGCAGTCGGGCTCCACCTTTTTGCACAGGCGCGCCGCCTCGTCCAGGATCTCCTCAAAGCGGTCGTCGTCGGCGTCCAGGGTCAGCTTCTGGGTCATAAAGCTGACGGTGGCGTCGTGGACGCCGGGCAGCTTCTTGATGGCGGCCTCCATCTTGGCCGCGCAGTTGGCACAGTCCAGGTTTTCCAGCTTGAAACGCTTTTTCATACCAAATTCCTCCTATGATTATTCCGCCACATGCTCCATGCCCTGGTCCAGGATGGTGCGCACGTGTCCGTCGGCCAGGGAGTAAAAGACGGTCTTGCCCTCCCGGCGGTACTTGACCAGCTTGCTCTGCTTCAGGGCCCGGAGCTGGTGGGAGATGGCCGACTGGCTCATGCCCAGCAGCTGGGCGATGTCGCACACGCACATCTCGGACTCGAAGAGCACATACAGGATCTTGATGCGGGTGGAGTCGCCGAAGATCTTGAAGAGCTCCGCCAGATCGTAGAGGATCTCCTCATCCGGCATGTTCTCGTTGACCTGGGAGACGATGTCCTCGTGGACGTGGATGTACTCACAGGTCTCCGGCTCGCGGGGATCGGGAACGCTCATGTTCACACCTCCTCAAATTAACATATGAGCGTTTGTTCATATATGATTATAGCACCGGCTTGGCCATTGTCAAGAGGGGAGAGGACTGAAATTTTTTTCAAAGATTTTGCATATCAGCACTTGCAATTTCAGGAACAAACTGGTACCATAGGACCCGCGTATTTTCCGGCCGGACCGGAAGCGTGAGAAAAGAGAAAGGATGTTGATAAGTGAAAAAGACCAGACAATGCATCGCATTGACGGCAGCCATGGTGCTGCTCGTGTCCGCGTGTACCCAGAAAGAGGTACCGGACTCCAGTGCCACCCCCAATGGGAGCGCAGTGACCCTCCAGGCGGCCCAGCAGGCCTATCTGGAGCATGTGGATGTGGACTACTCCTACAACCTGGCGTTGAAGATGGAGGAGATCCGATCCAATGAGGCGTTGGGCTATCGTACCGCCGGCTCGCAGGCCGAGCTGGACACCGGCGACATGCTCAAGGCCGAGATGGAGGCCATCGGCCTCAGCGACGTCACCAAGGATCCGTTCACGTTGGATACCTGGACTTTTGAGACCGCACAGCTCACCTACACCAAAGCCGACGGGACCGAGTATACCGCCGAGCTGGGCGGTTACCAGGCTGACTTCACCACCGACGGGCCCGCTTCGTTCACCATCATTGACGGCGGACAGGGCACCGAGGCCGATCTGGCCGGATTGGATGTGGAGGGCAAGCTGGTACTTGTCGATATCAATCAGCGCGATAACTGGTGGATCAACTATCCCGCCTACGAGGCCCACCTCCACGGCGCCGCCGCGGTCATCGCCGCCCAGGACGGCGGCTACGCCGAGGTGAGCGACGACGCCCTCAACGCCCAGGACATCTGCGGCCCGGAGGACGCCCCCGCCTTCTCCATTTCCCGCACCGACGCCGACGCCATCCGGGCCGCCATGGAGGCCGCCGGGACCAACGAGATGACCGTCACCTTCAACGCCCGCAGCAATGTGGAGCTGGACGGCACTTCCTATAACATCGTGGGCACCATCCCCGGCAAGGACCCGGACGCCATGGTGCTCATGAGCGCCCACTATGACTCCTACTTCGCCGGTTTCCAGGATGACAACGCCGCCATTGCCCTCATGTTCGGCATCGCTAAGGGCATCATCGACAGCGGCTATCAGCCCGAAAAGACCCTGGTGTTCTGCGCCATGGCCGCCGAGGAGTGGGGCGTGTCCAACACCCGCTACGACTGGTCCACCGGCGCCTACAACCAGATCTTCCGGGTCCACCCCGAGTGGGTGGGCAAGGTGGTGGCCGACATCAACTTTGAGCTGCCGGCTATGAACGAGGGCACCACCGACCAGATCCGCTCCTCCTACGAGCTGAAAACCTTCCTGGAGGAGTTCGCCCCCGACGTGCCCGCGGTGGACGGGGTCTTTGCCGACGGCATCGAGGTCATCGTCCCCACGCAGACCTGGTCGGACGACTTCTCTCTGTCCATCGCCGGCGTGCCCTCCACGGTCACCGCGCTGCGGGGCGGGTTCTCTCAGACCCACTACCACTCCCAGTTCGACAACTCCGATACGTACAGCGAGGAGGCCTTCCGCTTCCACCACAACCTGTACGGCATGCTGATGCTGGAGTATGACCGCTGCGCCGTGTCCCCCCTGGACTTCTCCACCCGGCTGAACGCCTTCCGGGACACCATGGACACCGAGCGGCTGGGGAGCATCACCCTGGCCGACGGCTCCAACGCCCTGGAGGCCCTGAATGTCGCCCTGGACGAGGCCGATGCCGCCGCCCAGACCGCCTGGGCCAAGGTGCAGGAGGTCAACGCCGCCTACGCCGCCGCTCTGGATGAGGGCGACACCGAGAAGGCCGACTCCCTCCTGGCCGAGAGCCGTGAGCTCAACGCCCAGGTGCTGGAGACCTTCAAGTACGCCGAGGACCAGTTCGTCCGCCTGACCTGGGAGGACGTGTCCATCTTCCCCCACGAGCACAGTCAGAACAACCTGGACGCTCTGGACGCCGCGGTGGAGTGCCTCCAGAACGGGGATGCCGTCACCCCTCTGGACGAGTATCTGTACCTGGTGGACAACAACTGGTACGCCTACGACTGGAGCCGGGACACCTTTGATTACTTCACCAATTACGTTCTGGACCAGCCCGCCGACCGCCTGATGTGGGGCGCCGGCCGGGTGCAGGGCCACGTGGATCTGTTCGACGTCATCAACTCCCTCCAGGAGAAGGTGGAGAGCGGCGACACCGACTTCACCCAGGAGCTGGCCACCCTTACCCAGGCCCAGAGCGACGAGAACGCCCGCCTGGTGGAGCAGGTGACCCACGAGGTGGAGTCTCTCACCGGCCTCACCGAGCAGCTGAACGCCATGGCCGCCTAAGTTTTTTCATCCAAAAGCCCGCCGTCTGCCAGGCAGACGGCGGGCTTTTGACGTCCTTCGGGGTCCGTGGTATCATGTTAAGAAAGTTCTAAGAATTTCCCCCGCCCCACGCTAAGAAGAGGCGGCTATACTCAAAACCGTAGAGAAGGAGGTCGATCTTCATGGGACCCTGTGTGTTGGTGGTAGACGATGACCGGGAGATCGTGCAGGCCATCGCGCTGCTGCTGGAGAAGGAGGGCTATCAGGTCTTAAAAGCCTACAACGGCCTGGAGGCCCTGGAGCTGGCCATGGGCCGCTCGGTGCAGCTCATTCTGCTGGACGTGATGATGCCCAAGCTGGACGGACTGTCGGCGCTGATGAAGATCCGGGAGAAGCGGAATTTGCCCGTGATCGTGCTCTCGGCCAAGAGCGAGGACAGCGACAAGATTCTGGGCCTCTCCATGGGGGCGGACGATTACGTCTCGAAACCCTACAACCCCCAGGAGCTGGTGGCCCGGGTACGCAGCCAGCTGCGGCGGTACACCCTGCTGGGGGACGTCCACGCAGAGCACCGGGAGGGGGAG
>DYBS01000095.1 GCA_019418525.1 Clostridiales bacterium | reverse complement strand
CCTCCAGGCTGTGCCAGAGCGGGCGGCGCAGGTTGGGGTCAAAGGTGATGAGGGCTCCCCGGCTCCGGGCGTACTCCACCGCCTGGCGGGTGGCGCTGCGGGCGGGCTCGTCGGTGAGGGACAGGGTGCCGAAGTGAAAGACCCGGGTCTGATCCAGGAGGGACAAATCCACCTCCGCCTCCGTGAGGAGGGTGTCGGCCCCCGGCTTACGGGCAAAGGAGAACTCCCGGTTGCCCTGGTCGTCCAGGATGACGAAGGCCAGGGTGGTGAACACGTCCTCGGCCGCCACCAGTCCGGCGGTGGAAATACCGGCATCGGTCAGGGTACGGGTCAGCATCTGACCGAACGCATCCTGCCCCACCTTGCCTATGAGGGCCGTTTTCGCGCCAAAGGAGGCCAGCGCGGCCAGAAAATTGGCCGGAGCGCCGCCGGGATGGGCGGCCAGAGTGGGATAGCCGGTCTCGTCCACCGAGAGACAGGTGAAGTCGATGAGCAGCTCGCCCAGTGCGACCACATCAAACATGGCGCCCCTCCCTCAGTCCCGGGCGGCCGGGTACTCGTTGCAGAGCAGCCGGTAGGGGGGCTCGTCCTCCTCGATCTTCGGGAAGCGGCCCATGGGCGGGTTGAAGCGGTTGTCGGTGTTGTCGTCGTTGCACTGGCTCACCTCGCCCAGCAGGACCGGGCCGGTGCCGGGCTCCACCGAGAAGTCGTGGTAGAGGAACTGCTGGACGTGGATGCTCTCGCCCGGGGTCAGGCGGATCTGGGTGCCGGCGGGGGCGGTGTAGGTCCGCCCGTCGGTGTGGACCGTCACATCGGACTGGTAATCGATCTCCTCGTTAGGCAGGGAGTTATACACCCGGATGAGCACATTTCCGCCGCCCCGGTTGATGATGTCCTCGGTCTTGTACCAGTGGAAGTGGTTGGGGGCATACTGGCCCTCCTTCAGGTAGAGCAGCTTTTCCGCATACACCTTGGGGTACTTGTCCGCCATGGCGTGGTTCCCGTTGCGGATGGTGATGAGGGAAAAGCCCAACTCGTCAAACTTGCCCATGCCGTAGTCGGTGATATCCCAGCCCAGCATGCAGTCCCGGACCTCATCGTATTCATGGCCGATGTTCTGCCACTGCTCCGGGGTAAAGTGACAGAAGGGGGGCAGATAGCAGCAGTATTTCTGGCACATGGCCTCCAGTTCCTTCAGCGCCCGGTTGATTTCCGATCGTTTCATGTCCCGTTCATCCTTTCCATCCGATTCAAGATCTGACCCAATCGATAGTGGACAAAATCCTTTGAATTTCGTCCAAATTCCGTCCTATTTTCAACTTATATGTATTCTAAAGAAATGATTTTCAAAAAGGAAGAGATAAATTGACCAAATTTAACTCCGGATATTTGGCATTTCGAGCGTGCTGACCGTTTTATCGGAAAAGCTGACTGAAATCCGCAAAATCTATTGAAATACTTTTCAGTTTAGTATATCATCTGCACAAAGCAAGCCGATAAAAACCGCTGATTTCTATGCGTTATATCGTATATCAGAGGAAATATCTAGATGAGATACCAAGAAATTAAAGAACAGCTGATCGAAAAAATCAGTCAGCTTGAGCCGGGCACACGGCTCCCCTCCCGACCGGCACTCTGTACCCAATTGGACACCAACCGCACTACCCTGGATCGGGCCATCAAGGAGCTGGAGAGCGAAGGCGTGCTGTACTCCCGCAATGGCAGCGGTACCTATGTCATCGGGCTGGTCCAGGGCAAGGTACAGACCACCGAAAACTGGGGGATCATCGTGCCCAATGTGATGGACCACGTCTATCCCTCCCTGGCCCGGGGCATCGAAAACATCGCCTGCCGGCACGGCGCCAACGTCATCCTCTGCAATTCCGACGATGACGCAGAGAAGCAGAATCGCTACATCAAGCGCCTGCTGCTCTCCGGCGTGTCCGGCTTCATCATCGTCCCGGTGATTGCGGGCAGCGCCGAGCTGACCTCCCACCTGTACGGGGCCCTGCTGCACTCCCAGATCCCCTTTGTGTTCTGTCACCGGGGTGTGGAGGGCGTCCGGGTACCGGTGGTCAAATCCAACGATTTCTACGGCGGCTATCTGGCCACCCGGCACCTGCTCAGCCGGGGCTACCGGAACATCGCCTATATCGCCCGCTTCGAATACAGCACCAGTGTGGAGCGCTATCAGGGCTATGTGAGCGCCCTGCAGGAGTACGGCCTGCCGGTGCAGCGCGGGCGCATCTTTCTTCCCCAGGAGGAGATCCCCGACGGGATCTATCGCTTCACCTCCCGGCTGCTGGCGCAGGACACCGCGCTGGACGCGGTATTCTGCTTCAACGACTATGTGGCGCAGGAGGTCTGCCGCGCCGTCCGGGACGCGGGCAAACGGATCTCGGGCGAGATCGGCGTGATCGGGTACGACAATCTGCCCATCGACATCTCCTCCTCTCCCAAGATCACCTCTCTGGCCTTCAAAAGCCTGGAGATTGGTGAAAAGGCCGCTGAGATCTTATACGAAATGATCCACCACCAGGCGGGGGAGGAATTCCTGAAGTACTATCTGTTTCAGCCTACCATTATGGTCCGGGAGAGCTGTCTCGGACTGGATGGAAAATAAGTCAGTCAATTTGGGAAGGGAAGAATGTATCGTGAATGAACAGTACCATGGCATCTATGCCGCGCTGGTGACCCCCTATACCGGCGACGGCAAGGTCAATTACGATGAGCTGCAGAAGCTGGTGTGCCACCTGATCAACCAGGGGCTGGACGGATTCTACGTCAACGGCAGCACGGCGGAGGCTTTCCTCCTCTCCTCCGAGGAGCGGGAGAAGATCCTGGAGGCCGTCACCGAGGCCAATGCCGGCCGCCGGAAGGTGATCTGCCATGTGGGCGCCATCTCCACCGACGAGGCCATCCGCTACACCCGCCACGCCGAGAAGGCGGGGGCCGACGCGGTCTCGGCCATCAGCCCCTTCTACTACAAATTCAGCACCCGGGAGATCATCCGCTACTACAACGACATCATGGGTTCCACCGCTCTGCCCATGTTTGTGTACAACTTCCCCAACTTCTCCGGCTTCTCCCTGACGCCGGAGGTGCTGGAGGAGCTGGCCAAGAACCCCAACCTGGCCGGCGTGAAGTTCACCAGCTCCGACCTCTTCCTCCTGGAGCAGATCAAGACCGCCCACCCCGAGATGGCGGTGTGGAACGGCTTTGATGAGATGCTGGCCTCCGGCCTGACCGCCGGCGCCGACGGCGGCATCGGCAGCACCTACAACTGCATGCCCTGGCTGGCCCGGAAGGTGTTCGACGCCTTTGTGGCCGGGGATCTGGCCCAGGTCCAGGACAAGCAGCGGCAGATGAACCAGGTCATCAAGGTCATCTGTGCCCACGGCGTCTTTGCCTCGGTGAAGGAGATCCTGGAGATGGAGGGCTTCCACCTCAACGGGGTGCGCCGCCCCTTCACCCCGATGGATGAGGCCGGGCGCAAGGAGCTGCGTCAGGTCTACGAGCAGTACATCCTCCCCAACCGCTGAGAAAGCCCCGCCAACCTGTCCGTCCTGCGTCTCCGGGGAGACGCTGATTAAAAATCAAAACTAAGGAGGAACTGAAATGAAACGAATTCTTGCACTCGTCCTGTCGCTGACCATGGTGTTGGCGCTGGCCGCCTGCGGCGGCAAGCCCGCTGAGACCACCACCGGCAACCCGTCCGAGAGCTCCGGTCAGACCCAGACCCAGACCGGTGGAGACTCCCTGCGCATCGTCCTGTCCACCAACGACGGCTCCACCACCGATGACCGGGTGCCCACCCCCTGGATGAACCACAACCTGGCCACCAACCTGATGTTCCGCACCCTCCTGCTGGCCGACGCCTCCCTCACCGAGACCAGCCCCGACCTGGCCGAGAGCGTGGAGGTCAGCGAGGACGGCCTGACCTACACCATCACCCTGAAGGAGGGCCTGAAGTGGTCCGACGGCGAGCCTCTGACCGTGGATGACGTCATGTGGTCCATCGAGACCGTCATGACCGCCGTGCGCCGCAACAGCATCTACTCCGCCGCCTTCGGCATGATCGACACCATGACCGCCGACGGCAACGTCATCACCATGACCCTCACCAGCCCCTACTCCGAGATGCGCAACATCCTGGCCCAGTTCGCCATCCTGCCCAAGCACTGCCTGGAGGGCGAGGACGGTGAGAGCATCGATACCTGCTCCTACTGGACTGATCCCGTGACCTCCGGCTACTACATGGTGGGCGAGTTCAACGTGGGCAACTACTTCACGCTGGTCCCCAACCCCAACTATGAGGGCACCGCCCCCAAGATTCAGAGCGTCACCGTCTCCTTCGTCAACGACTTCCTCACCGCCGCCCAGTCCAACTCCGCCGACTTCCTGTACGGCAACGCCACCGACCTGGTGGAGGGCATGGCCGCGCTGGACAACTACACCTCCATCCCCGTGGACGTGCTGTTCTACAAGTACTTCATCTTCAACATGAAGGGCATCGACGGCAACCAGAACGAGGCCATGCAGCCTCTGGCCGTCCGTCAGGCTCTGGCCGAGGCCATCGACCGCGCCACTCTGGCCACCCTGTACCCCAACGCCTCTGTCATCAACAGCGGTGTGCCCAACGACCACGAGGCCTACAACGGCTTTGAGTACACCTTCGACGCCGAGAAGGCCAAGGCCGATCTGGCTGCCTCCGGCTACGACATGAGCCGCACCCTGAAGATCTGCTACTACAACAACGACCAGACCTCCGTGGACCTCATCAACACCGTGGTCTACTACCTGCAGCAGGCCGGCCTGACCGTGGAGGCCACCCTCTCCAACGACGGCACCACCGACCTGTTCACCACCCGCGACTACGACATCGGCTTCAAGGGCCTGAGCTCCTTCTCCATGGGCGAGTGGTACGCCGAGTACGCCAGCAACAGCGCCACCTTCGCCAACATCTTCGGCGGTGACACCACCTTCGATGCCGCCATCGCCGACTTCAACGCCGCCATCACCACCGAGGAGCGCAACGCCGCTCTGACCGAGCTCCAGGAGCTGGAGCAGGCCAACCTCTACAAGTTCCCCCTGTTCACCATCGGCAACTATGTGTATGTGAACAACCGCGTGGTGCTGCCCGAGGGCGTGGAGTTCTGCAATCCCCTCTTTGTCAATGACATCGATTACGAGAACTGGACCCTCAACTGATCCTCCCGCCGGCACTCCGGTCAGCAAAACAGCATAGTGAAACAATAAGGCGCGGGGCTTTCCGGCGAGTATCTCCCCGGAAGGCCCCGCCGCTCTATCCGGTGGGCGACCGGCGGCATACGGACGGTATGCCCCGCGCCCTTTTTCCACAGCCGGAGAACAGTCGCAAACCCAGAAAAATACGGATTCATGAGAGAAAGATGGGAGTGAGAGCATGCTCAAATTCATTCTGAAAAAAATCGCGCTGATGATCCCCATGCTCCTTGTCATCAGTCTGATCGTATTCCTCGGCCTGCGCGCCACCGGTGTCGACCCCATCACCTACATGGTGTCCATGGAGGTCCAGGCCCAGTCGCCCGAGCTGGTGGAGGAGCTGCGGGAGAGCCTGGGCCTGAACGACCCGCTGCTGGTGCAGTATGTGCGCTGGCTGGGCGACCTGGTGCGGGGCGACCTGGGCTACTCCTTTGAGGGACAGAAAATCGCGGACATCATCGCCGTCCGATTGCCCTACACCCTGGAGCTGTCCGGCTACGCCCTGCTGTTCAGCTCCATCATCGGCATCGCCATCGGCATCATCTCCGCCATCCGGCAAAACGGCGTGGTGGACTACATCGGCCGTGTCTTTGCCGTGCTGGGCCAGGCAGTGCCCCAGTTCCTGGTGGGCATCCTGCTCATCCAGCTCTTCGCCATCAAGCTGGGGTGGTTCCCGGCGGCCAACCGGGTAGACCCCAACGCCACAAACGCCTTTGTGGACGCCTTCCTCCACCTGTTCCTGCCGGTGGCTACCCTGACCATCGGCATGGTGGCGGTGCTGATGCGCTACGCCCGCAACACCATGCTGGACGTGCTCAACAGCGACTACATCAAGACCGCCCGCTCCAAGGGTATCCCGGAGTGGAAGGTCTACCTGAAGCACGGCTTCCGCAACGCCATGAAGCCGGTGCTCATCATCCTCATGTTCCGTATCCCCGGCCTGATCGGCGGCTCGGTGGTCATCGAGACGGTGTTCTCCTACCCCGGCATCGGCCTGACCATGACCAACTCCATCGTCTCCAACGACTACCCCACCGTCATGGTCATCACCCTGATCATCGCCGCGGTCATGCTAATCTGTTCCTTTATGGTGGACGTGCTCAACGCCCTGCTGGATCCCCGTGTCCGCCTGGGTGAATAGGGAAAGAGAGGAGAAACGCTATGAGTGAAGTGACCAATGTCAGCATCAAAGAGCAAAACAAAAGTGCCGCCTCCTCTTTGCTGAAAAAGAATATCCGCAAATTCCTGCGCAACAAACTGGCGGTCCTGGGCCTGGTGATCGTGGTGGCCATGGTAGTGGCCTGTGTGGCCTGCGCCATCGCGGGCGTGGACTACGCCACCCCGGACCTGACCAATATGAAGAGCGCCCCCGGCAACGGCCATCTCTTCGGCACCGATACCATCGGCCGCGACCTCTTCGCCCGCGTCATGTTCGGCGGGTGCTACTCCATCTTCATCGGTGTGTTCTGCTCGGTGGTCTCCGGCATCATCGGCGCGGTGCTGGGCGCCATTGCCGGCTACTTCGGCGGGAAAGCCGACATGGTGCTGGTGCGCATCTCCGAGCTGTTCCAGACCTTCCCCCAGCTGGTGCTGGTGATGATGCTGGTGGCCATCCTGGGCACCCGGGGCATGGTGAACATCCTGCTCATCTTCGTCTTTACCGGCTGGATGACCACCTTCCGCATGGTCCGCAACGAGTTCCTGAGCCTGAAGGGCGAGACCTATGTCAAGGTCTGCGAGGCCTTCGGTATGAGCCGGAGCAACATCATGTTCAAGCAGATCCTGCCCAATGTCATGACCCCCATCATCGTCTCCACCACCACCAACGTGGCGGTCTACATCCTGCAGGAGGCGTCCCTGAGCTTTATCGGCCTGGGTATCCAGGACAGCACCCCCACCTGGGGCAACATCCTCAACGCCGCCAAGAGCGTGGCCGTGGTCACCAACCAGTGGTGGATCTGGGTGTTCCCGGGCCTGGCTATCACCCTGTTCGTCCTGGCCATCAACTTCCTGGGCGACGGCCTGCGGGACGTGCTGGACGCCAAGCAGCAGTAAGGAGGGGCGATTATGGACAACCGAGAGATCATTCTGGATGTAGAAAATCTGAATACCAGCTTTATTTCCGACCGGAAAGAGGTCAAGATCGTCAAAAATGTCTCCTTCCAGCTCAAGCGGGGCAGCGCCCTGGCCGTGGTGGGCGAGTCCGGCTGCGGCAAGAGCGTGACCATGAACTCCATCATGCGCTTCCTGGGCAGCAACGCCCGGGTCAAGGCCGACAAGATCCAGTACAACGCCCTGCGGGACGGGAAGGTCACCGAATACCGCCTGGAGAGCATCAAAAAGCCCCATGGCCCCGAGATGCGCGCCCTGCGCGGCCCGGAGATGTCCATGGTGTTCCAGGATCCCATGTCCAGCCTGAACCCCGTCTATAAGGTTGGCGACCAGGTGGCCGAGGGCCTTTTGCAGCACAACAAGGGCATGACCAAAAAGCAGGCCCGGGAGAAGGTGCTGGAGATGTTCCGCAAGCTGGGCATCCCCGACCCGGAGGAGCGCATTGACTGCTACCCCCACCAGTTCTCCGGCGGCATGAAGCAGCGCGTGGTGATTGCCATCGCCATGATCTGCA
>DYBS01000094.1 GCA_019418525.1 Clostridiales bacterium | reverse complement strand
GTATGAACTTCTTTTTATTTCTCTAAAGTGTTGCACTTGATAGTATAATTCACCATCTGCAAAAAACCAGTGGAAGCCTAGGCTTCCACTGGTCTATATCCATTCCAGCTTATATCAGCCGTTGAGCGCCTGATCGAAGTGGCTGTCAATCTGCTTGGTGAACTCCAGGGCGGAGTTATAGCCCATCTTCTTGTGGCGGTTGTTCATGGCCGCCACCTCGATGATGACCGCCAGGTTCCGCCCTGGCTTCACCGGCACGGTGGTTACCGGCACGTCCACATCCAGTACCTTCATAAAGTTTTCCTCGACCCCTAGGCGATCGTACACCGCGTCCTCCCGCCAGGGCTCCAGGTTGATGATCATGTCAATATTGGACTCCTCTTTAACAGCGCTCATACCGAACAGGCGGCGCACATCCACCACACCGATACCGCGCAGCTCCATATAGTGACGGATGAGCTCCGGTGCGGTGCCTACCAGATCCCGGTTGTTCAGGCGGCGGATCTCCACCGCATCGTCGGCGATAAGCCGGTGGCCACGCTTGACCAACTCGATGGCGGTCTCACTTTTGCCTACGCCAGAGTCACCCATCAGCAGCACACCCTCGCCGTAGACCTCCACCAGCACACCATGGCGGGTGATGCGAGGGGCCAGGTGATTGTGCAGCGAGGTGACCACAGCACTGATAAACTCAGTGGTGGGGATGTTGCAACGCAGGATGGTGCGGTCATATTTCTCCGCCAGCTCCATGCACTCAGAGAAGGGCTCCATCCCCCGGGCGATGATGAGAGCGGGGATATCGTGCTCCAGGAGCATGGCAAAGCGCTCCCGCCGCTCCTGCTCGGTCAGCCCGCTGAGATAGGTAATCTCCACCAGGCCGATGACCTGAAGCCGCTCGGGATCAAAATAATCAAAAAAGCCGGTGAGCTGCAGGCCCGGTCGGTTGACATCCTCGGTAGCGATAGCGCGGTCCTGATAACCTTTGGCTCCGCGCAGCACCTCCAGACCAAACTCGTCAATGAGCTTGCCCAGCTTGACGCTGTAATGGGTGGACATTGTGCTCCCTCCCTGTTGTGTTTTGCCATCAGTATAACACCCAACCGTTACTTTTGGCAACCGCCGGGAAAAAAACAGATTTTTTTCAAAAAAGGCTTGCAATTCTGCCGAACTTCTGGTATTCTAATGGTCGATGCTTTGAGAAGCGTGATATTAACAAGCGAGGAGGTTCAAGCGAATGGCCAAATGCGAGTTTTGCGACAAGGGTGTCGTGTTCGGGATTAAGGTTTCCCACTCTCACCGCCGCAGCAATCGTCCCTGGAAGCCCAATGTGAAGCGTGTCAAGGCGATTGTCAACGGTACGCCCAAGCACGTCTATGTGTGCACCCGGTGCCTCCGTTCGGGTAAGGTCACCCGCGCTGTGTAATTATTGATCACAGGAAGAAACACCCATGCCATTCGGCATGGGTGTTTTTTTATGTCATTCTGCGCCATTTTATTTTTTTATGAAAGGATATTTGTTACTTGCTGCTTTTGCTCATCAGGCAACGCCGCCCTTCCCTATATGGGGCAAATCAACGCTGGAAATCTTGTAAAGCTATATTGATTTTGTCCGCCTGAGCGGAGCTTTTGCACGATCTCCATCACATTATAAATAGCTTCTCCAGCTCATATCGAGATTCACAATTTGACTTTCCGCCGTCTGCCTCTATACTAATATAGGTCCACAAGGTCTGAAATAGTCCCGAATTGCTGCCTTTTGGCAAAAAAGGAGTGTGTTTCCATGCAAACTTGGCTGGAATCGATCCAGCGCCTCTTTAGTGTCTCCTATTTCCTGGAGGCCCTGCCCAAGCTGGCCAGCACCATCGGACTGACTCTGGAGTTGTCTGTAATCTCCGCGCTGTTCGCTCTGATTCTGGGTGTGGCCACCGCCATTATCCGCTACTACCGTGTGCCGGTCCTGCGGCCGATCACCAGCGTCTATCTCTCCATCTTCCGCAGTACTCCCCTCATGCCCCAGCTCTTCCTCTTCTACTTTGGTTTGGCTACGGTGAGCACCTTTATCCGGGACATGGACGCTATCACCGCCGCATGCATCATCATGAGTTTCCATCAAGGCTCCTACATGGCCGAAAATATCCGCGGCGCCCTGATGTCGGTGGACGAAGGCCAGAAAGAGGCCGCCTCTTCCTTGGGCTTCTCCAGCCTCCAGACCATGTTCCATGTCATTTTACCTCAGGCTGCCCGGGTGGCCATCCCCCCCTTGTTCAACGACTTCGTCAGTATCCTAAAGATGAGTTCGGTGGTCTTTGTTGTGGGCGTCACCGACCTGATGGGTAAGGCCAAGATCCTAGCCGGAAATTCCGGCCGGAATTTCGAGGTCTATGTGGGCGTTATGCTCCTCTACTGGGTCATCGTCAACCTGATGAACATCGTACAGCGCTGGTTGGAAAAGCGCTGTGCCCAGGCTTATTGATTTGTTTCCCCTCAGCGCATGGCGCTGAAATCCATTTTATCACAAAGGAGAGCTCGAAATGAACTGTAAACGAATCGCCGCCCTTTCCCTGACCGCCGCCCTGGCTCTGGGGCTCACCGCCTGCTCCGGCGGCTCCACCACCGCCAGCAATCCCCCTGAGGACTCCGCCCCTGTCACCTCCCAGTCCACCGGCGAGACCGGTGAGAAGGAGTCCCTGGTGGTGGTCACCGGCGGCGGCACCTTCAATCCGTACAGCTACACCGACGAGGAAACCGGCGAGCTCAAGGGCTTCGAGGCCGACATGTGGAACGAGCTGGCCAACCGCCTGTCCGACCAGTACGATGTGAGCATCGAGTCCACCACCTTCGACGCCATCTGGGGTATGCTGGACTCCGGAAAGGCCGACGTGGCCGCCTGCTTCTTCGGCATCAACGACGAGCGCCTGGAAAAGTACGATGCCTCTATCCCCTACGCCGGTGACCCCGTGGGCGTGGCAGTCCTCCCTGACTCCGGCATCACCACCCTGGCGGACCTGAAGGGCAAGACTGTGGGCGTGGCCGCCGGCTCCGCCGCCCTGGACGAGATGGAGGCCCGCAAGGACGAACTGGGCTGCACCGTCAAGACCTATGAGGCCTTCACTGAGGTCATCCAGGACGTGGTCCTGGGCCGCATCGACGCCTGCGCCAACGACATCATCGCCATCCACAGCTACAACACCACCGACACCGACCTGTCCATTCTGGACGAGAAACTGACCGAGAGCCAGGTGGCCTACTTCGTGCGCAAGGACGACGCCTCCGCCGCCAAACTGGAGGATATTAACACCGCCCTGCAGTCCATGCTGGACGACGGTACCGTGGCCGAGTACTGTGTCACCTGGTTTGGCGACGACCTGACCGTCAACCGCTGAGCCGTCTGATCCTACGGCGAAAGGAGTTCCTCCCATGGTATCGGTTGAACATCTCACCAAGCGTTTTGACGGAGGCGCGGAGGTGCTGCGGGACGTGAGCTTCACGGTGGACGACCACGAGGTGGTGGCCATCCTGGGGCCCTCCGGCACCGGCAAGTCCACCCTGCTGCGCTGTCTCAACTATCTGTGCGTCCCTACCGAGGGAGTCATCACCATCGGCGATGCCCGGGTGGACGCCGCCAACCACACCAAGGCCCAGGTCAAGGCCCTGCGGGCTCACTCCGCCATGGTCTTTCAGAGCTACAACCTGTTCAAGAACAAGACTGCACTGGAGAACGTGATGGCTGCACCGGTCCTGGTGCAGAAGCGGGACAAGGCCCAGGCCCGGGAACAGGCCCTTGCCCTGCTGGACAAGGTGGGGATGCTGGACCGGAAGGACTTCTACCCTTCCAAGCTCTCCGGCGGCCAACAGCAGCGGGTGGGCATCGCCCGGGCCCTGGCCATGGAGCCGGACGTGCTCCTCTTTGACGAGCCCACCTCTGCCCTGGACCCCGAACTGGTGGCGGAGGTCCTGAACACCATCCGGGCCCTGGCGGAGGAGCGAAAATCCACCATGCTCATTGTCACTCACGAGATCCACTTTGCCCGGCAGGTGGCCTCCCGCATCCTCTTTCTGGATGGTGGGCAGGTAGCCGGCGACGGCACCCCGGAAGAGATCATTGATCACCCGCAGAACCCCCGTATCCAGCAATTCCTCCAGTTCATCCAACAAAAGGGATAAGAAAAGCGCGCCGCAGCTGCGGCGCGCTTTTCTTATTCGGTGGTGTAATTGTCAAAATAGCCCTGGATGTAGACGATGGGAGTACCCTTGTCCCCCGAGCCGGAGGTCAGGTCGCACAGAGAGCCGATGAGGTCGGTGAGCCGCCGGGGGGTGGTGCCCTCGGACACCATCTTCCCCACCAGGTCGCCGTCCTTCTTCTCGATCTCCGCCTTGATGGCGCTGCGCAGCGCCTCGCCGCTCAGGTGGGCGAAGTCGTTGTCGGCCAGGTACTTCAGTTTCAGCTCATTGGGGGTGCCCTCCAGGCCGTGGGTATAGGCCGGAGAGACCACCGGATCGGCCAGCTCCCAGATCTTGCCCACCGGGTCCTTGAAGGCCCCGTCGCCATAGACCATGACCTCCACGTGCTTGCCGGTCTGGTCCAGCATGGTCTTCTGGATGGCCTCCACCAGGCCCTGGCAGTCCCGGGGGAAGAGCTTCACGGTGTCCTCGGTGGACTTGTTGGAGCCTAGAAGGCCGTAGTGCTCATTGTAGCCGCTGCCATTCACCGGGGCACTCAGGATCTCGTCCAGGCCGAAGACCCGCTCGCCGCCGGCGGCCTTCAGAAGGCGCTTGGTGCGCTTGCGGGTGTGGATATCGCAGGCCAGCACGTCCTTGGTGTGCTCCAGCACCGCGCGGGGGTCGTTGGCAAAGATGATCTCCGCCTCGGCGCCACACTCCTCGATGAGCTGGGCATAATAGGCCACATAGTCCATGCCGGTAAAGGGGTGCTTGGGATAGCCGAACAGCGCCCGGAACTGCTCCAGGGTCAGCACGTCCCGGTAGGGGTCGATGCCCTTCTCATCCATCACGTCGGGGTCGATGAGGTGGTTGCCCACCTCGTCAGAGGGATAGCTCAGCTGGAGGACGATCTTCTTCGCCCCCTTGGCGATGCCCCGCAGGCAGATGGAAAAGCGGTTGCGGCTCAGGATGGGGAACACCACGCCCACCGTTTCTCCGCCCAGCTTGGCCTTCACGTCGGCGGCGATGTCGTCCACCGAGGCGTAGTTGCCCTGGGCCCGGGCCACGATGGCCTCGGTCATAGCGATGATGTCCCGGTCGCGGACGGAAAATCCGTCGTCGGCCGCGGCGGCCAGCACGGCCTCGGGCACGATCTGCGCCAGATCATCGCCGCTGCGGATGATGGGTGCCCGGATGCCCCGGGAAACGGTACCGACCATACGGCTCATTGTACAACACTCCTCATCAGTTTCGGAATTTGAGTCGGCTGCGGGCTTCCGCAGTATTTTTATTATACAATAGAACCGTTTCCTTGTAAATAAAACTTTTTAGTTCAGCATTTTTTGCCCTTCTGGGCGTCAATGGCCCGGTGGAGGGCCTCCAGGGCGTCGGAAAGCCCACCGATGTGGTCGATAAGGCCGATGGACACCGCCTCCTCGCCGTAGATGACGCTGCCCACATCGGCGGCCAGCTCCCCAGTCTGAAGCATGAGCCCGGTAAAGGTCTCCGCCTTTACCTTGCTGTTCTGAGTAACGAACTGCAAGATCCGCTCCTGGATGCGGGAAAAATAGTGGAAGGTCTGGGACACCCCGATGATGGTACCGTTGAGGCGCACCGGGTGAATGGTCATGGCCGCTGAGGGCGCGATAAAGGACTCCCGGGCCGACACCGCCAAGGGCACCCCGATGGAGTGCCCGCCCCCCAGTACCAGGGACACCGTGGGCTTTTTCATGCCGGAGATGAGCTCCGCGATGGCCAGCCCCGCCTCGATATCGCCCCCCACCGTGTTGAGGAGCACTAGGAGCCCGTCCACGTCGTCGCTCTCCTCCACCGCCGCCAGCAGCGGCAGGACGTGCTCGTACTTGGTGGTCTTAGTGGATGGGTCCAGAACCTGGTGGCCCTCGATCTGTCCCACGATGGTCAGAGTGTGGATGGTCCCCTGCTTGGTGCGGATGACCGTGGACCCCAGGTCCTCAATAGTCTGTTGCCGCTGGTCACTCTGGTTTTGCTCCTGGTTCTGCTTATCCGGTTCCATGGCGCTGCCTCCCTCGGTATTTTGAGGTTAGGTTGCCCCGGTTTTTCCGGTTTATGTGGGCGGTTCTGCTGTTCCGATGGGAATGTACCATTCACCAAAGGCCACCGCTGTCACCATTTCGGGGTCGATGGGCTCGTCAAAGCTCCAGCGGACCGCCGCCGGGGAGGCCTGCGGGTAGGCGTGCCCATCGGGTTCTTCCACCTGATGCACTGTGCCGTCTTGCAGGTAGACCGTCAGCGCCCCATTCCACGCCGCGGCGCTCTCCCGGTCCCGGCTCTCCGCCGTGCAGCCCAGGGCGGAGAGGATCAGGGTGTGTCCGTCGTCCAGCAGGACCGTCCGCACCGGCACGTCCTCCAGCGGGATCTCCAACGTCCAGTTCCCCTCCAGCGTCTGCCCCCGGAAGCAAGTCCCATACACCTTCTCCACCACGGCGTCCGGCAGGTCTGCCGTGGTGACACCCGTACAGATGTCGCAGTACACCGCGCCATCCCGCTGGAAAAACACCTCTTCCCTCTCCCCGGAGCGGTTGTAGCGTGCCTCGGTCTGGTAGTCCTCCGCCGCGCCGGTGGCCTGATAGCGGCGGCTGGACACCTGGACGTGGAAATTGCTCTGCTCCCGGTCGGGCTCCGTGCCGTCCAGCCGCAGTTGGACGTGCAGCCGTCCATCGCCCGCGAATCCGTAGGAAGAGAGGGTATACAGATCCGTCTCCGGGAGGATCTGAGGCGTCTGCTCCGGCGTCAGGACCGTCTCTCCCGACGGCAGCACCTCGCTGTCCAGCGTCTCCCCCGTGGGCTGTGCCAGCGACGCGCCGCCCCGGCGCACCTCTGGGCTGATGCGGTCCACCGCCAGGGTAAAGGTATCATTGGGCTCCGGCGCACCCAGGCCGGTGAACTGGAGTCGGAAGAGCGCTGTTCCGCTCTCCTCGTCGTACCCCAGACAGGTGCTGGTGAAGCCCTCGCCGTCGGCCCAGCTGGTGCCGTCCAGGTTGCCGTACAGCACGCCCAGGTCCTCCTCCAGCTCCGTATAGGGACTTAACCGCGCCCCCTCCAGGTCCTGTACCTCCAGATAGATCCACACCTGGCTGCCGTCCGACAGGCTCCGTACCGCCCGGATCTGGATGCCCTGGTCTACGGCGGAGACCCCTTCCACGTCCCGGCTGTACGGGGCAAAGCGTCCCAGAAGGGCATTCATCTGCTCCCGCAGGGTGGGAGACAGGGCCAGGGCCGCTGTGCCTAGGAGCGCACAGGCCAGCGCAGCCGCCAGAAGTACCCGCGCCGGGCCCTTCCAGGTGTGCCGGGCCGGGGGCCGCTCCACCGCCTCCAAAATGGCCGCCCGGCGCGCAGCGCTCAAGCGCACCGGCTCCAGCTCCCGCTCCAGCTCCCGCTTCACGTCAAGCTCTTCCATAGTACCAACCCTCCAGTCGCTCATAGAGCATCTTTCTCGCACGGCTCAAACGCACCGTCACCGTGGACACCGGCAATCCCAGGCGCTGGGCGATCTGGGCGGCGCTCCACTCCCGGTAGTAGTAGAGCACGATCACCTCCCGGTATTTGGGCGGCAGATGCCCCACCGCCCGCACCAGAGTGTCGTCCTCCGACTCGGGGCCCTCCACCGCCAGGGCGTCCAGCCCCTCCGCCGGGGCCCGCCTGCGCCGCCAGGGGCTGCGCAGCTCGTTCTTGCAGACATTGATGGCGATGCGGGTGAGCCACGTCTCCTCGCTGCTC
>DYBS01000093.1:7319-8081 GCA_019418525.1 Clostridiales bacterium | reverse complement strand
CTCCGCCCGGGCGGAGCGGAGATTTTCATAGTGGATCCCGTAATTCTTGGGCTGGAGCTGCACCGCGGGGGTCAGGTCCTTCCGCTCCTGTTGCTTTTTGGCCTGGCGCAGCCGGCGCTCCCCCTCCCGCTTGATCTCCTGGGCCATGGTCTCGGGGGTCACCCCCGCCAGAGCGGCCATCCGACCGCCGTACACCTCCCGCTCCACCGGGCTGGGGAGGGTGGCGAGCATGGCCGCGCACTCCCGGAGAAACTCCACCTTCTGGTTGTCGTCCCCCAGGTTGTATTTGTTCTGGATCTGCCGCAGGCGGTACTCAATATGGTTCTCGCTGCCGGTGATGAGCTTCTGAAAAGCCTCCCGGCCGTATTTCTGGATAAATTCGTCCGGGTCCTTGGCCCCCCGCACCTGGAGGACCTTGACCTGGATGCCCGTCTTTTCCAAAATAGGGATGGCCCGCTGGGCGGCGCTCACGCCGGCGGTATCCCCATCGTAGGCGATCACCGCCTCCTTGGTGTAACGGGAGAGCAGGTGGGCGTGCTCCTGGGTCAGGGAGGTGCCCAGACTGGCCACCGCGCAGTCAAACCCCGCCTGGTGGAGGGAGATGGTGTCCATGTACCCCTCCGTGAGGATGATCCGCCCCTGCTTACTCTTGCGGGCCAGGTTGAGGGCAAAGAGGTTGCGGCTCTTATTGTAGATGATGGTGTCGGGGGAGTTGAGGTACTTGGGCTCGGACCCGTCCAGCACCCGCCCGCCGAAGCCAAT
>DYBS01000093.1:0-7309 GCA_019418525.1 Clostridiales bacterium | reverse complement strand
CCGCCCCCGGAAGCGGTCGTATACCCGGCCCTTCTTGCTGTCCACCGCGAGCCCCGCGTCCAGCAGCTCCCGCTTGGTGTACCCCTTGGCGGTCATGGCGGTGAGGAGCCCGTCCCACCCGTCGGGGGACATGCCCAGGCCGAACCGGGTGACCACTCCCTTGGACAGCCGCCGCTTCCCGAAGAGGTATTCCGCCCCCGCCGCCCCCTCGGGCGAGAGGAGGCGCTGGTGGAAAAAGCGGGCCGCCTCCTTGTTCAGGGCCAGCAGCCGCTCCTTTTTCCGGCGGAAATCGTCGCTCACCCCGCTCTCCGGCATCTCCATGCCCGCCCGCTGGGCCAGCAGCCGCACCGCCTCCACAAAGGGCAGGTGCTCAATCTCCATGATAAACGAGATCACCCCGCCGCCCTTGCCGCAACCGAAGCATTTGTACATCTGCCGGTCGGGCACCACATGGAAGGACGGGGTCTTTTCATTGTGGAAGGGACAGCAGCCCCACAGGCTCCCCCCTTTTGGAGTAAGATGGACATAACTTCCGACGATGTCGGCAATATCACTTCTGGCTACCAACTCGTCGAGAAATTGATCTGGAATTGCCAAGTCCCTTTTCTCCCTTCTTCTCCCCTAATCATTTCCATATTTCTACACGCTCATGCTCCCCCGGCCCTATTTCACGGTCCACGCCTTGGGGACCGCCAGGGACAGGAACTGTTCCACGGCGTATTTGTCGGTCATCCCGGCGATGTAGTCACACACCGCCCGGTCCACCCCCTCGTTCCAGCGGATGTCCTGGAACTCGTCGGGCAGCCGGTCCGGCTGGTCGTGGTAGGTCTCAAAGAGGCGGCAGAGCATGTCCTCCGCCTTCCCCTCCTCCCCCTTGGCAGCGGGATTGTGGTACACCGCGTCAAAGAGGAAAGTCCGCAGCTCCGCCATGGCGGCACAGCATTCCTCCGACTGCAAAATGTCGTCTTTCCCGGTGCTCTGGGTGATGACGTCGCTGACCAGGGTGTCGATCCGCTCCCCATGGGTGAAGCCCAGCACCTGGCAGGGTTTTAACGGAATGTCCATGGGGTACAGGATGCCGCCCCGGATGGCGTCGTCAATGTCGTGATTGATGTACGCGATGCGGTCGGCGAGACGGAGGATCTTCCCCTCCAGGGTGGCGGGCAGCTCCTCGCCGGTGTGGCAGAGGATGCCGTTGCGCACCTCCCAGGTGAGGTTCAGGCCCTCGCCGTCCCCCTCCAGCCGCTCCACCACCCGCAGGGACTGCTCGTTGTGGGCAAAGCCTCCGGGCAGGATGGAATTTAACGCCCGCTCCCCGGCGTGGCCGAAGGGGGTATGTCCCAGATCATGGCCCAGTGCCGCCGCCTCGGTCAGATCCTCGTTGAGAGCAAGCCCCCGGGCGATGGTCCGGGCGATACGGGTCACCTCCAGGGTGTGGGTCATGCGGGTGCGGTAGTGGTCCCCCTCGGGAGAGAGAAAAACCTGGGTCTTGTGCATGAGCCGCCGGAAGGCCTTGGAGTGGACGATGCGGTCCACGTCCCGCTGGAAGGCGGTGCGCATGGGGCAGGGCTCCAGCGGCCTCGCCCTTCCCCGGCTCTCCGCGGAGCGGCAGGCGCCGGGAGAAAGGCGCTCCTTCTCCCACTGCTCCGTGCGTTCCCGTACCGTCATGGGCATTCCCCCTTTCGCCGGAAACATGTGCTCATGTACTCTATACGCCGTTGGTCGGAAAAATCCTTCTTTTTTCAAAAAATTTTTTTCACAGCTCCACGCCGCGGCCCAGGGCAAAGAACCACAGCACCCGGCGGACGACCTTTCGACCCAAAATTTCCTCCAGGGCGGCGGCATAAGTCTCCATCTGGGGCCGGTACTCCTCCGCCCGCGCCTCCACGGTCCGCTCACTGACCCGGTCGGTCTTGAAGTCCACCACGGTGACCCCCTCCGGCGTCTCAAAGAAGAGGTCCACCACGCCCTGGAGGAGGACCTCCTCCCCCTCCCCGGCCTCCGGCCAATAGCGGCGAGCGGGGGCCAGCAGGGAAAATTTGAACTCCCGGCGCAGATCGGGGGCCTGACGCACCTCTCTCCCCAGAGGGGAGGCAAAGAAGGCCGCGATGGGCCACGGGTCCACCGCCGCCCCCTGCTCGGGGGTGAGGAAGGCCCGGTCCACCAGGCGCTGGACCTCCGCTTTGATCTCCGCGGTAGTTTGAGTCCGCTGAAAATCCAGATATTGCAGCACCAGGTGGAGGGCGGAGCCCCGCTGGGCGGGGGTGAGGCCCTGTTCCTCCTGGGCAAAGCGGGGGCGGCGCAGGTCGGGCGTAGCGGTCACAGCCGTCCCGTTGCCCGCCTGGTCGGCGGCCTCCCGGTCCAGCTCCCGACCCTTGAGCTGGGTGGCGGTGATTTTGGAGGGGATGGCCACGTCGGCCTCGTGGGGATAGGTCCAGGAGAGGCGTTTCAGCAGCTCCTGATCCACCGTCCCCCGGGTGGTCTCCCCTTCCGCCGCCCGGCGGCGGGGCGGAGCGGCCAGGGTGCTCCCCTTCACCCAACGGATGTCCCACTGGGGTCCGGGCTCCACGAAGGACGGCGGCGCCGAGCCCAGTGCGGCGTCCCGCAGGGGGGCGGCCTCCTTCCGGCACAGCACCGGCAGCAGCACCCACTGGCCCACCGACGCGCAGTCGGCCAGGGCCTGGGGGGCGGCGGGACAGCCCGCGTCGGGGAGGAGCTTTGCGATGTCCTTTCCGCCGCCGGTGAGGGCTACGGACAGGATGAGCTTTTCTCTGGCCCGGGTCATGGCCACATAGAGGAGGCGCAGCTCCTCGGCCATCATCTCATACTCCAGCTGGCGGGCCACCGCCCGGCGGGCCAGGGTGGGATACTCCACGCCCCGGCTCAGGTCCAGCCGCTTGGGGCCCACGCCCAGCTTGGGGTGGAAGAGGATGGGCCGCTGCACATCCTCCCGGTTGAGCCGCCGGGACAGCCCGCACAGCAGCACCACCGGGAACTCCAGGCCCTTGGAGCGGTGGATAGAGAGGATGCGCACCCCGCTCCCTCCGCCGGCGGCGGGGGCGGCGATGCGCTCCCCCCGGGCCTGGAGCCCGCTGAGGTAGGAGAGGAAGCCGAAGAGCCCCTTGTGCCCGGCCCCCTCGAAGCGGCGGGCCAGCTCGGCCAGAAGGTGCAGGTTGGCCTGCCGCTCCTCGCCGTCGGACATGGCCCCGAAAACTCCCATCAGGTTGGCCCCGTCGTAGAGCTTCCAGAGGAGCTGGTAGCAGCTCAGGTCTCCTGCTCCGAAGCGCAGGGCGGAGAGCTCCGCCAGGAACTCAGCGCAGGCGGGATCTCCCTCCTGAGCCGCCGCCTCCACCGCGCCGAAGTAGTCCAAATCCTTATGTCCGGCCCGGATGGCGGCCAGCTGGTCGGCGGTGAAGCCGTACACCGGCGAGCGGAGCACCGCGATGAGGGGCACATCCTGCCGGGGGTTGTCCACCACCTGGAGGAGAGACAGGGCCACGTGGACCTCGGTGGAGGCGAAGAAGTCGCTGCCGCCCTCGGCCTCCCAGGGGATGCCCCGCTCGCCCAGGGCCCGGGCGTAGTGGTGGAGCACCGTGCCGGGGGAGCGCAGCAAAATGACGATGTCCCCCTCGGTCACCGGCCGGTCCTCGCCGTTCTCCGGGATGGGGAAGCCCTCGTCCAGCAGCTGCCGGATGCGCAGGGCAGCGAAGCGGGCCTCCTGCAAATCCTTGGGGACCTTGGCAGCCTGCTCTTCCTTGGTTTTCTCCCCGCCCTCCTCCGCCTCATCGGAGAGGTCCAGGGCGGAGAGCTCCACGGCGTACCTGGGGTCCAGGGGCTCGTCCACCTTCCGGCCGGGGTAGAGGGCCTGGTCGTCGGTGTAGTCCATCTCGCCGAACTCCTCCGACATGAGACCCCGGAAGAGGTAGTTGGCTCCCTCCAGCACCTCGGGCCGGGAGCGGAAATTCCGGGAGAGGGTGATACGCCGCTCCTCCCCGTCTTTGGCCTCTTTGTAGGGGCGGAAGGTGCGGTATTTCCCCAAAAAGATGGTGGGGTCGGCCAGGCGGAAGCGGTAGATGGACTGTTTTACGTCGCCCACCATGAAGAGGTTCTTCCCATCCTTGGAGAGGACGGTACAGATGGCGTTCTGGACGGCGTTGGTGTCCTGGAACTCGTCCACCATGATCTCGTCGTACCGGCCGGAGAGCTGCCGGGCCAGCTCCGTGGGGCCCTCCGGTCCCACCAGGAGGCGCACCGTCAGGTGCTCCAGGTCGGAGAAGTCCAGCACGCCCCGGCGCTGCTTTTCGGCGGTATACGCCGCTTCAAAGTCCCGCACCAGGTCAAAGAGGGCTTTCACCGCCGGGTAAACGGCCCGCAGATCCTCCAGCAGGTCGGCGCTGGAGTCCTCAAAACCCTCGGCCAGCTTCTCCATGCGCTTTTTGCAGCGGGTGCGCAGGTCCTTCACCTGATCTATTTCGCTGCATCCCCCGCTCACTCGCTTGCGCCCCGGCGTGGGGAAGGGAATCGGGAGGGCGGCGCAGGCGGCGTCCCAGCCGGTCTCCGCCGCTTTCACAAAGCCGTTGAGCCCGTCCAGGGTGGCGGACAGGCTGGGGGCGTAGTTGGCGGCAAAGGTGTCATCGCACTCGCACAGGTCCAGGGCCCGGGCCATCTGTCCGGCCCAGTAGCGGGCCTGCCGGGCGGCGTCTTTCAGGAGAAGGCGGCCCCACACGGTCTCCCCCGCGTCGGTGACCCCCTCCAGGGCGAAGGTCTGCTCCTGCTCGTTCAGCCAGGCGGCGGGGTCCGGGTGGCTCTGCACCCGGCCGCGCACGTCCAGCACGATCTGCTCCAGCTTGCTGTCGTCCCGGCCCGCCGACATGGTGTCCACCAGGAGGGAGAAGTCGTCCCCCTCCTGAATGGTCTCATACCGCCGCTCCAGCACGTCGGTGAGGGCGTCCTGCATGAGGAGCCCCGCCTCCCCCTCGTCCAGAAGGCGGAAGTCGGGCTCCAGGTCCAGCAGGTGCCCCTGCTCCCGTAAAATCTGGGCGCACAGGGCGTGGATGGTGGAGATCTGGGCCTTGTAGACCAAGGTGGCCTGGCGGCGCAGGTGACCGTCCTCCGGGCTGCGAGCCAGGCGCTCGGTCAGCTCCTCCACGATGCGGCCCCGCAGCTCTGCCGCCGCCGCCCGGGTGTAGGTGATGACCAGGAAGCGGTCCACGTCCAGGCCCTCCTGCTCCACCCGGTCCACCAGGCGCTCCACCAGGACCCGGGTCTTGCCCGAGCCCGCCGCCGCCGACACCAGGAGGCCTCCCCCCCGGTTGTCCACTACATCCTGTTGTTCGTCTGTCAGAGAAAAGGCCATGGCTGTCGTCCTCCTTCAGTCAAGGGGCTGTCAGTTTTCCCACTTTTGGGCGTGGGCCTCATTCCACACGTCGGCGTTGCCCAGGCCCACCTCAGAGGCCCGGTACACCGGGTCCTTCCCGGCCTTGCGCTTGGCGCAGTAGTCCCGCAGCACGGTGAGGGCCTGGTTGCCCAACAGCAGGATGGTCACCAGGTTCACCAGGGCCATCAGGCCCATGAGCACATCGGCCAGGTCCCACACGGTGGAGAAGTCCATCTGGGCGCCCACGAACACCGCCGCCACACAGGTCCAGCGGAAGATATTGAGCCCCAGACGGGAGTTTTTGATGAATTTGAAGTTGCTCTCGGTGTAGTAGTAGTTGCCCACCAGGGAGCTGAAGGCGAAGAGGAAAATGGAAATCGTGATGAACAGGGGCCCCAGCTCTCCCACCTGGGCATGGACGGCGGCCTGGACATAGTTCATGCCCTTCAGGTTGGGGTCGATGGGCACTCCGGACAGGAGCAGCATGAAGGCGGTGGTGGAGCAGATGAGGATGGTGTCGATGAACACCGAGAGCATCTGCACCAGTCCCTGCTTCACCGGGTGGGACACATCGGCGGCCGCCGCCGCGTTGGGGGCGGAGCCCATGCCCGCCTCGTTGGAGTAGAGGCCCCGCTTCACGCCCTGCATGATGCAGGAGGCCCCCAGTCCGGCAAACATGGCCTTGGGGTCAAAGGCCTGGGACACGATGAGGCCCAGCATGGCGGGCACCTGGCCGATGTTCTTGATGGTAATGAAGAGGCCCAGGGCGATATAGATGGCGGCCATCACCGGCACCAGGCCGGAGGTGATGGCACTGATGCGCTGCACGCCGCCGAAGATGCTCACCGCCGTCAGGACGGCCAGCACGCCGCCCACCACCACGGGCCAGATGCTCTCGCTGTACCCGGGCAGGTAGTACTCCAGAGCGGAGCCGGCGTTGAAGGCCTGGAGGGCGTTGAAGCCGTAGGCAAAGCAGGCAATCAAAAGCACGGCAAACACCACGCCCCACTTGCGGCTGCCCAGCCCCTTCTGGATATAGTAGGCCGGGCCGCCCACCCAGTCGTCCCCGTGCTTCTCTTTATAGAGCTGGGCCAGGGTGCTCTCGATAAAGGCGGAGGCGGAGCCGATCACCGCCAGCAGCCACATCCAGAACACCGCGCCGTAGCCGCCGATGGCGGTGGCGGCGGCGATGGCGGTGGCCACACCGGCGATGTTGCCGGTGCCCACCCGGGAGGCGGTGGAGATCATCAGGGCCTGGAAGGAGGAGATGTCCTTGCCGTCCCTCTTTTTCTCGCCCAGGATGCGCAGGGCCTCCCGAAAGAGGCGAAACTGCACGCCGCCGCTGCGGATGGTGAACCACAGACCGGTGACCACCAGGAGGCCAATGAGGATATAGGTGTAGAGGAAATTACTTAAATTGCTCAGCATGGCGCCAAACCACGTCATGTTTTCAAAACTCCTTTATACGTTTTCCGTTTCTTCCAGCGCACGCCAGAAGTCCTCCCCCCGCACGGTGGGGAGATAGCGCTTGTGGTCGCCGCCGTAGCCGTCCTCAAAGTGACAGGCGGCGGAGTAGTCGCACCACATACAGGCGTTGCGCTCCGGGCCCCGCCAGAAGGGGTCGGCGGCGATGTTCCCGGCGGCCAGCTCTCCGGCGACGTCCCGCAGGAGGCGGCCGATGTGCCGTTCCAGCTTGCCCAGGCGCTCGGCAGACACCAGGGCATCGCCGGTGATGGCCCCGGTGCGGCTGGACACCTTCACCGGAAGGAAGCGGATGCCCGCGCTCCCGGGGTGCTCCATGGCGGAGAGCACCGGCTCCTCGTCCAGGATGAGGCCCTTGCGGCGCAGCTCCTGGTCCACGGCCCGGCGGCGCTCGGCCTCGGTCATGGCCCGGCTCCCCGCCACCACCGCGTCCCGGGCGGGGAGGTACAG
>DYBS01000092.1 GCA_019418525.1 Clostridiales bacterium | reverse complement strand
TGGTGATGGTGGGGGATGAGGACGCCACCGTCAAGCGCTTCTACGCCACCAACAGCACCGTCACCCTCATGCCCCAGTCCACCAACCCCATCCACCAGCCCCAGATCTACGACCCGGCCAAGACCCCCATCCGGGTGCTGGGCAAGGTGGTCAAGGTGGAGTTCTACCTCTAAAAAAGGGCGCAAAAAAGGCCGCCTTCCAGATTTGGAAGGCGGCCTTTACCGTCTTGGTTAGAAACCGCTGGCGCCGTAGTTTTTCAGCACGCGGGCGGAGGGGTCGTCCACGTCGCAGCCCTCCCACTCCCGGTTGGGCATCCAGAAGTCGGCGATCATGCGGGCCTGGCCGGGGTAGTACCGCTCGAAGAGCTCCCGGTACAGCAAACTCTCCTTGGTGAAGGGGGGCCGGTAGGAGTAGCGGGCACAGCCCTTCCAGAAGGCCCGGTCGGTGTAGTACTCCGCGGCGTACTCCTTCAGGTCGTCCACCATGGAGTGGCCCACCGCGTCGGAGAAAGCGGCCTTCTCACGCCAGAGGATGTCATAGGGCAGCAGATCGTCCTTCTCAAAGGCCCGGCGGAGCAGGTACTTACCCTTGCCGTAGGTGTTGAGCTTCTTGGCCGGGTCGATGGACATGACGTAGCGCACGAAGTCCAGGTCTCCGAAGGGCACCCGGGCCTCCATGGAGTGGACGCTGATGCACCGGTCGGCCCGGAGGACGTCGTACATATAGAGCTCATCCACCCGCTTCTTGGACTCATCCTGGAAGGCCTGGGCGGAGGGGGCGAAGTCGGTATACTTGTAGCCGAAGAGCTCGTCAGAGATCTCGCCGGTGAGGAGCACCCGCACGTCGGTCTGCTCCCGGATGGCCTTGCAGCACAGGTACATGCCGATGCTGGCCCGGATGGTGGTGATGTCCCAGGTGCCCAGGGCGGCCACCACTTCGGGGAGCGCCTTCAGCACGTCGTCCTTGGTAATGATAACCTCGGTGTGGTCGGAGCCGATGAACTCCGCCACCTGGCGGGCGTATTTCAGGTCGATGGCATCGGTGTCCATGCCGATGGCAAAGGTGCGGATGGGTTTGTTCAGGAGTTTAGCGGCGATGGCGCATACCAGGCTGGAGTCCAGGCCGCCGGAGAGCAGGAAGCCCAGCGGGGCGTCGGCGTCCAGGCGCTTTTCCACGGCGGCGATGAGCTTGTCGTGGATTTTTGTGCAGATGGTGTCCACATCGTCGGTGGAGTACTCCTCCACGGTGGTCAGGTCGGCGTAGCGGACGAAGGCACCGTGGTAGTAGTAGTGGCCCGGCGGGAAGGGGAAAATCTCCTTGCACACGCCGATCAGGTTCTTGGCTTCGCTGGCGAAGACGATGGAGCCGTCGGTGTCGTAGCCGTAGAACAAAGGTCGGATACCGATGGGGTCACGGGCGGCGATATAGGCGTCCTCCTGTCCATCGTAGAGGATGAGGGCGAACTCAGCGTCCAGCTTCTCGAACATGCCCAGGCCGTACTCCCGGTACAGGGGGAGCAGGATCTCACAGTCGCTCTCACTGTGGAAGGGGTACTTGCCCTCCAACTGCTGCCGCCACTTGCGCCAGCCGTAGAGCTCGCCGTTGCAGACCACCATGTCCCCGTCCAGGGTGAAGGGCTGCATGCCCCGCTCGTCCAGGCCCATGATGGCCAGGCGCTGGAAGCCCAGATAGCCCGACGGGGTCTCCATCACCCGGGTCATGTCGGGGCCCCGGCTCTGGGTGCGGTCCAGACAGGTCCACACGTCCTGCTCGCTTCTGGTTTTCTTGGTAAAGCCGATGATTGTACACATAAAAAAGCACCTCCGGAATTTGCGCAGCTCGTCCATTCTTTAGGACGGATGCTGCGTTCCGCGGTGCCACCTAATTTGCCGCCCGAAGACGGCCCCTTTCGGAGCTCTGACAAGCCCCCGCGATGTAACGGTCGCACCCGGCCCCCCTACTGACCGAAGCGTTCAGGGGTGCTGCTCGGGAGTGTTCTTCCCACGGCCTCTGGTACGGGGTTTCCACTCTCCCCCGCTCACTGGGACTGACCCGCCGCGGTACTTTTCTCCGTCATCGCACATGGTTATTTCCTTGTAAAACGGCAAAAGGCGCCGTGGTCTTACACCACAGCGCCCTTGCTGTTGTGTGCATTATAGCGGCTCGCTCTGCCGTTGTCAAGGCCTTTTTTCAAATTTTTTCTTACACCCGGATGGGGTACTGCCCGGTGAAGCACCCGTCACAGAAGCCGCAGGCGGCGTCGGGTGCGATGTGGTGCAGGTCCTCCAGGGAGAGGAAGCCCAGGCTGTCCGCCCCAATCAGGTCCCGGATCTCCTCCACCGAGTAGCGGCAGGCGATGAGGTTCTCCCGGTCGGGAATATCCGTGCCGAAGTAGCAGGGGGCAATGAAGGGGGGCGCGGAGGAGCGCATGTGGACCTCCTTGGCCCCCGCCTCCCGCAGGAGGGAGACGATCTGCCGGGAGGTGGTGCCCCGGACGATGGAGTCGTCGATCATCACCACCCGCTTGCCCTCCACGCAGCTCTTGAGGGGTCCCAGCTTGATGCGCACGGCCTGCTCCCGGCTCTGCTGGCCGGGGGTGATGAAGGTGCGGCCGATGTAGCGGTTCTTCACCAGGCCCACCCCGTAGGGAATGCCAGACTCCTCGGCGTAGCCCATGGCGGCGTCCAGCCCCGAGTCGGGCACGCCGATGACCACGTCGGCCTCCACCGGGTAGGCTCGGGCCAGCAGCCGCCCGGCGGTGCGCCGGGCCTCGTGGACGCTCTGGCCGCAGATCACCGAGTCGGGGCGGGCGAAGTAGATGTATTCAAAAATACACATGTGGCTGGTAGCGCTCTCACAGTTCTCCCGCAGGGAGGTAATGTTGCCGTTCTCCACCACCACGATCTCACCGGGTTCCACTTCCCGGACGAACTGGGCCCCCACAGCGCTCAGGGCGCAGCTCTCTGAGGCGAAGATCACCGCGTCTCCCCGGCGGCCCATGCACAGAGGCCGGAAGCCCCAGGGGTCCCGGGCGGCAATGAGCTTCTGCGGGGACATGACCAGCAGGGAGTAAGCGCCCCGCAGGCCCTTCACCGCCTGGCACACCGCCTCCTCCGCCGAGGAACAGCGCAGGCGCTCCTGGGCGATGGCGTAGGCGATGAGCTCCGAGTCGGTGGTGGTCTGGAAGATGGCCCCCCGGTACTCAAAGGCGGTGCGCAGCTCGTTGGTATTCACCAGATTGCCGTTGTGGGCCACGGCCAGAGTGCCTTTGACATACTTGAGCGTCAGAGGCTGGGCGTTCTCCCGCCGGGCCCCGCCGGTAGTGGCGTAGCGCACATGGCCCACAGCCATGGTGCCGCCCAGCCGGTCCAGAGTGGCCTGGTCGAACACCTCGCCCACCAGGCCCACGTCCTTGTGAAAGGACAGCTCCCGGTCGTTGATGGCGGCGATACCGCAGGCCTCCTGCCCCCGGTGCTGTAAGGCGTACAGCCCGTAGTAGGCCGTGCGGGCACAGTCCCCGGCGGGGTCCCAGACGCCGAACACTCCACATTCCTCGTGAATGGACAATATGATTCCTCCCCCATATCTGGATCAAAAAAGACAAGGGGGCTGCGGTGATCCACCGCAGCCCCCTTGCTGCCAATAGATTTATTATACGGACCCGCCCTCATTTTGTCAAGGTGACGCCCAGCGCCCCTTTTATGAATGATATGGTAATTTTTCCTGCATAATTGTCCCTTTGCTTTTTACCTCCTTCTCCCCAGCGAAAAATTTCTTTTTTCTTTTTGCAGAAAAACACTTGACTTTTTGCAAATCACGCGCTATACTTTCGCCCATAGCTGAGGACAAAGGCGTTCCCACCCGAGAGGTAGGTTCGCCTTTGTCCTTTTCTTTTGAAAGTATGAAGGGGGAATCCTGCATGTCGTACACGAAGGAAGACATCATCCGCATGGTCAAGGAGGAAGATATCGCGTTTATCCGCCTCCAGTTCACCGACATTTTCGGCCAGCTCAAGAACGTGGCCATCACCGCCTCTCAGATCGAGAAGGCGGTCAACAACCAGATCATGTTTGACGGCTCCTCCATCGAGGGCTTTGTCCGCATCGACGAATCCGACCAGTACCTGTACCCGGATCTGGACTCCTTTGTGGTGTTCCCCTGGCAGCCCAGCCAGGGCAAGGTGGCCCGGCTTATCTGTGACGTCTACAACCCCGACGGCACTCCCTTTGTGGGCGACCCCCGCGGCGTGCTGAAGCGGGTGCTGGAGAAGGCCAAGAAGATGGGCTACGACGCCTTCAACGTGGGCCCCGAGGCCGAGTTCTTCCTCTTCCAGACCGATGAGGACGGCAAGCCCACCACCCGGACCAATGACGAGGCCGGCTACTTCGACCTGGGCCCCCTGGACCACGGCGAGTCCACCCGCCGGGAGATCTGCCTGGCGCTGGAGAAGATGGGCTTCGAGATCGAGGCCAGCCACCACGAGGTGGCCGAGGGCCAGCACGAGATCGACTTCAAGTACGGCGACGCCCTCCACACTGCCGACAACATCATGACCTTCAAGCTGGCGGTCAAGACCCTGGCCCAGCGCAACGGCCTTCACGCCACCTTCATGCCCAAGCCCATCTTCGGCATCAACGGCTCCGGCATGCACACCAACATGTCCCTGTTCAAGGACGGCAAGAACGTCTTTTACGATCCCAACGGGGAGAAGGGCCTGTCCAAGGAGGCCTACTCCTTCATCGCCGGCCTGCTGGCCCATGTGAAGGGCATGGCCGCGGTGACCAACCCCCTGGTGAACTCCTACAAGCGCCTGGTGCCCGGCTACGAGGCCCCCTGCTACCTGGCCTGGTCGGCCTCCAACCGCTCCGCCCTCATCCGCATCCCCGCCGCCCGTGGCCAGTCCACCCGTGTGGAGCTGCGCTCTCCCGACCCGGCCTGCAACCCCTACCTGGAGCTGGCCGTGTGCCTGGCCGCCGGCCTGGACGGCATCGAGAAGGGCATGGTCCCCCCGGCGGAGGTCACCGAGAACATCTTCGTCATGGACGCCGCCACCCGCAAGAAGAACGGCATCGACTCCCTGCCCGGCTCCCTGGAGGAGGCTGTGGAGGCCATGCAGGCCGATCCCCTCATCCTGGATACCCTGGGCAGCCACGTGACAGAATACTATATCGCCGGCAAGACCAAGGAGTGGGACGAATACCGCACCCGTGTGTCCTCCTGGGAGCGCGAGAAGTATATCATCAACTACTAAGCAGGCCATGCGCCCACGGCGCGGGCGGCTGAGTTTTTCAATCCAACGGTGAGACAAAGCGGTCTCGAGGCGGCAGTCCGGGAACGTGACTGCCGCCTTTTTACTACCAACCGGAAAGGGGACTCCCACATGAGAGCAGAAGAACGCCCGGCCAGCGGGCTGTATCATCCCTCGTTTGAACACGACGCCTGCGGCATCGGCGCCGTGGTGGATATCAAGGGCCGGCCCAGCCACCAGATCGTAGATGACGTGCTGAAGATCGTGGAAAAGCTGGAGCACCGTGCCGGAAAGGATGCCGAGGGCAAGACCGGCGACGGCGTGGGCATTCTGCTCCAGGTGTCCCACCGCTTTTTCGCCAAGGCCGCCGCCACCTGCGGCATCACCCTGCCCGGCCCCCGGGACTACGGCGTGGGCATGTTCTTCTTCCCGCAGGACGTGCTCCAGCGCAGCCAGGCCAAGAAGATGTTCGAGGTCATTCTGGCCAAGGAGGGCCTCACCTTCCTGGGCTGGCGCACCGTGCCCATCTGCCCCGACATCCTGGGCCACAAGGCCCGGGCCAAGATGCCCTGTATCGAGCAGGCCTTTGTGGCCCGCCCGGAGGGGGTGGAGCAGGGCCTGCCCTTCGACCGGAAGCTCTATGTGGCCCGCCGGGTCTTTGAGCAGTCCAACGACAACACCTATGTTCCCTCCTTCTCCAGCCGCACCATCGTCTACAAGGGCATGTTCCTGGTGGGGCAGCTGCGGAAGTTCTACCCTGACCTCCAGGACCCGGACTATGAGTCCGCTCTGGCCCTGGTCCACTCCCGCTTCTCCACCAACACCAACCCCTCCTGGGAGCGGGCCCACCCCAACCGCCTGATGGCCCACAACGGCGAGATCAACACCATCCGGGGCAATGTGGACCGGATGCTGGCCCGGGAGGAGACCATGTCCACCCCCCTGCTGGAGGACGTGATGGACAAGGTCCTCCCCGTGGTGGACGTGTCCGGCTCCGACTCGGCCATGCTGGACAACACCCTGGAATTTCTGATGATGGCGGGGATGGATCTCCCCCTGGCAGTGATGGCCTGTATCCCTGAGCCCTGGATGGGCGACCAGGCCATCTCCCGCACCAAGCGGGACCTCTACCAGTACTACGCCACCCTCATGGAGCCCTGGGACGGCCCGGCCTCCATCCTCTTCTCCGACGGCGACGTGGTGGGTGCCGTGCTGGACCGCAACGGCCTGCGCCCCTCCCGTTACTATGTCACCAAGGACGGTCGGCTCATTCTGGCCTCCGAGGTGGGCGTGCTGGACATCCCCGCTGATCAGATCTTGGAAAAATCCCGCCTCCAGCCCGGCCGGATGCTGCTGGTGGACCTGAAGCAGGGCCGCATCATCGGCGACGAGGAGCTGAAGGAGTCCTACGCCGGTCGCCAGCCCTACGGCGAGTGGCTGGACCGGAACCTCATCCACCTCTCCGACCTGCCCATCCCCAATAAGCGGGTGGAGCGCCGGTCCAAGACCGAGCGGCAGCAGCTGCGCAAGGCCTTCGGCTACACCTATGAGGACGTGCGCAACACCATCCTCCCCATGGCCCGCACCGGCGCCGAGCCCACCGCCGCCATGGGCATCGACATCCCCCTGGCGGTGCTGGACAGCCAGGACCAGCCCCTGTTCCAGTACTTCAAGCAGCTCTTCGCCCAGGTCACCAACCCGCCCATCGACGCCATCCGGGAGGAGATCGTCACCGACACCACCGTGTACGTGGGCGACGACGGCAACCTTCTGGAGGAGAAGGCGGAGAACTGCCGGGTCCTCCAGATCCACAACCCCATCCTGACCTCCACCGACATGATGAAGATCAAGGCCATGAAGCAGCCCGGCTTCCATGTGGAGACCGTGTCCATGCTCTACTACAAGAACACCCCTCTGGACCGGGCGCTGGACCGGCTGGAGGTGGCGGTGGACCGGGCGTACCGGGAGGGTGCCAACGTGATCGTCCTCTCCGACCGGGGCGTGGATGAGAACCACGTGGCCATCCCCTCCCTGCTGGCGGTGTCCGCCATCGAACAGCACCTCATCCGCACCAAAAAGCGCACCGCCGTGTCCATCCTGCTGGAGTCCGCCGAGCCCCGGGACGTCCACCACTTCGCCACCCTCCTGGGCTACGGCGCCCGGGCCATCAACCCCTATCTGGTGGAGGAGACCATCGTGGAGCTCATCGAGGAGGGCCTGCTGGACAAGGACTTCCACACCGCCGTCCACGACTACAACGCCGCCATCCTCCACGGCATCGTGAAGATCGCCTCCAAAATGGGCATCTCCACCCTCCAGTCCTACCAGTCCGCCCAGATCTTTGAGGCGGTGGGCATCAACAAAGCCGTCATCGACCGCTATTTCACCAACACCGTCTCCCGGGTGGGCGGCATCGGCCTCAAGGAGATCGCGGCCATGGTGGACCGCAACCACTCCAAGGCCTTCGACCCCCTGGGCCAGGACGTGGACCTGGAGCTGGACAGCCTGGGCGCCCACAAGGCCCGCGCCTGCGGCGAGGACCACCTCTACAACCCCCAGACCATCCACCTGCTCCAGCAGGCCACCCGCCGGGGGGATTACGGCCTCTTCCAGCAGTACACCGCCCTGGTGGACGACGAGACCAAGCCCCACACCCTGCGGGGCCTGCTGGACATGAAGTACGCCGACACGCCCATCCCGCTGGACGAGGTGGAGAGCGTGGACTCCATCGTGAAACGCTTCAAGACCGGCGCCATGAGCTACGGCTCCATCTCCCGGGAGGCCCACGAGTGCCTGGCCCAGGCTATGAACCTGCTGGGCGGCAAGTCCAACTCCGGCGAGGGCGGCGAGGAGCCCGACCGGCTCCAGGAC
>DYBS01000091.1 GCA_019418525.1 Clostridiales bacterium | reverse complement strand
TGTTTATTCGTATCGTTCGTCCAGGATGTGGATGATCTGGGCCACACAGCTCTCGTCGCAGGAGCCCACCAGCCGGGCGCCCCACTCTTTCACCGCCGGGGCGCAGTTGGCGGGGGCAAAGGGGATGGCCGAAATGGCCAGCATGGGGATGTCGTTCTCGTTGTCCCCCACACAGTAGATGTTGCCGTCCTCGATCCCCAGGCGCTGGGCCAGGCGGCGGACCATACCTCCCTTGTGGCTCCCCTTCCGGGTGACCTCCAGCAGGACCTGGTTGGAAAAGATGGCCTCGTAGCGCTCCCCCCAGTGGGTGAGGATGTAGCCCCGGGCCTCCTCCAGCACCCCCCGGCGCTGCTCCAGCAGCACCTTGGTGAGGGGGAGGGGCAGCTCCTCCAGCGGTTTCTCCACACCCTGAACCCGGGTGTAAGACAGGTGGTTGAAGGTCACCTCATTGGGGTTGTGGAGGTAGATCTCCTCCCCGTGGTAGGCCTCCAGTCCCAATTCCGGCACCGCCGCGGTGAGCTCCAGTAAATCCTCCCGCACCCGCTCCGGCAGAAAGGTCTGCTCCACCATCTGCCCGGTGGCGAAATCGTAGAGGGCTGAGCCGTTGGAGAGCACCACCGGCGCGTTGATGGGCGCCAGGTGGGCACAGGGGGCGAAGGTCGTATACGCCCGGCCGGTGGCCACGGTGAAGCGGCCGCCCTGGGCGGTAAAATACCGAATGGCCTCCACATTCTCCGCCGACACGGTGCCGTCGGAGCCGTAGAGGGTGTCGTCAAAGTCGCTGGCCAGCAGCACGCCGCTGAATTTTCCCATAGCACACCTTCCTTCTCATCGTTCGCTCCGCTCCAGCTTATCCAGCACCGCCCGGAACCAGTCGGGCAGAGGGCACTCCACCGTCATGCGCTCCCCGGTGCGGGGGTGGACAAAGGAGAGCTTTCGGGCGTGGAGGCACTGACCCGCCAGCCCGGGCACCGGTTTTTTGGACCCGTACACGATGTCCCCCAGCAGCGGGTGGCCGATGGAGGCCATGTGGACCCGAATCTGGTGGGTGCGCCCGGTCTCCAGGCGGCAGCCGATGTGGGTATAGCCGGAAAAGCGCCGCAGCACCTCCCAGTGGGTCACCGCGTTGCGGCCATTCCGGGGATCAATGGCCATCTTCTTCCGGTCGGTGGGGTGGCGGCCAATGGGGGCGTCCACCGTCCCCCGGTCCTCCCTGAGGCCCCCCACGCACACCGCCTCGTAGTAGCGGTAGAGGGAGTGGTCCTGGAGCTGCTCGGCTAGAGCCAGATGGGCAAAGTCGTTTTTCGCGACGATCAGGAGCCCCGAGGTGTCCCGGTCGATGCGGTGGACGATGCCGGGGCGGAGCTCCCCGTTGATTCCGGACAGGCTATTCCCACAGTGATATAACAGTGCGTTGACCAGTGTTCCATCCGGGTGCCCGGCGGCGGGGTGGACCACCAGTCCCACGGGCTTGTTGACCACGATGACGTCCTCGTCCTCGTACACCACGTCCAGGGGGATGTTCTGGGGCACAATGTCCACCGGCTCCGGGTCGGGGAGGGCCACGGTGTACACCGCGCCGGGCTGGGTCTTGTCCCGCTTCTTCACCGGCGCGCCGCCCCGGGTGACGGCCCCCTCCTCCATGAGGCGCTGCACCGCGGAGCGGGTCAGCTCGGGCAGGTTGCGGGCCAGAAAGACGTCCAGCCGCTCCCCGCCCTCCTCAGCTCTCAGCTCCAGAGGCGTCATGGCCGTGCTCCTTTCCCTCCAGCTTGTCAAAGAGCAGGAGATAGTAGAGGCAGAAGGCGATGCCCCCCACCACCACGCAGATGTCGGCCACATTAAAGACCGCGAAGTTGATGAAGGTAGTCTGGAACATGTCGGTGACGAAGTGGAACAGGGCCCGGTCGATGAGGTTGCCCACCGCACCGGCCAGCACCATGGCCAGACACACCCGGCCCAGCACATGGCGGGTGATCCACTTGCGCACCAGCACCAAAACCAGCAGGATGGACACCACCAGGGACACCAGCGTTAAGATCCAGGTGTGCTCCCGGAAGATGGAGAAGGCCGCGCCGGTGTTCTGCACATAGGTCAGATCCATGATATGGGGCAGGAAGGGAATGCTCTCCCCCAGGGGAATGTTGGCGCGCACCAGGTATTTCACTACCTGATCCACCGCCACCAGGGCGAGCACGAGAAGGGCATAGAGCATAGGTTAATCTCCTTTATGTTCATAAGTACCTTTTATTTTACCACGGCTTGGCCGCTGCCACAACCGCAAAGGGGCGCGGAGCTCAACGCTCCGCGCCCCTGTGTATGTCGGTCCTCAGTCCAGGACCACCGCGGTCCCCGAGACGCTGACCATCAGCATCCCGTTGTCGGAGCCCAAGACCTCGTAGTCCACATCCACGCCGACGACGGCGTCGGCCCCCATGGCCGCAGCCCGCTGGCTCATCTCGGCCAGAGCCTCCTCCCGGGCGCGCTGCAATTCCTCTTCGTAGCCCTGGCTGCGCCCGCCGAAGATGTTGCGCAGGCCCGCGCCGATGTCCTTGAACATGTTGATGCCGGTGATGACCTCGCCAAAGACGATGCCCCGGTACTCCCGGACCCTGCGGCCCTCTACGGCGTTGGTGGTGGTGACGATCATGTGTCTTTCCCTCCTGTCGCGGTCTCTCTGTATGGAACAGCGGGCGGCAGCCTGCGCTGCCGCCCGCCCGAGTGGAGTATACCATAGGGAATGAGACGCGTCTAGTCTCTGGGCTTGCCCTCCGGGGGGATCTCGCCGGAGGGAGTATCCTCCTGGTCCCCGCCGCTGTTATCGCCGCTGTCACTGCCGTCGCCTTCCTCACTGGGGGGCGTCACCGGCTCGCTGACCATGTGGATGTTCCGGGCGGGGGGCTCGATGGAGCGGTCCCGCTGATCCGGCTCGGGCCGCGCGCCGTAGTTGTCAGCAGTGGCGGGGTCCCGGCCTTCCAGAATGGCCATCATCTCCTCGCCGGTGATGGTCTCCTTCTTCAGGAGGTACTCCACCACCTTGTCCATATCCTCCCGGTTGTCCCGGATGATCTGGACGGCCTTGTCGAAGGACTGGCGCAGAATCTCCATCACGTCCTTGTCGATGTCGGCGGCGGTGTCCTGGGCGCAGTCGATGCCGTAGCCGCCGTCCAGGAACTGGTTGCGGCGGGAGGCCAGGGCCATCATGCCGAACTTGTCGCTCATGCCGTAGAGGGCCACCATGTTGCGGGCCAGACTGGTGGCCTGCTGGATATCCTGGGCCGCGCCGTTGGTCTGGACGTTCAGGACCACCTCTTCGGCGGCCCGGCCGCCCATGCAGGTGGCGATCTCGGCCAGCATCTCGTCCCGGGTCTGGAGGTTCTTATCCTCCTCGGGGAGATGCAGGGTGTAGCCTAGGGCCCCCTGGGTGTGGGGGACGATGGTGATCTTCTGCACGGGGGTGGTATTCTTCTGCTTGAAGGCCACCATGGCGTGGCCCACCTCGTGGTAGGCCACCAGCTTGCGCTCAAAGGCGGAGAGGACGGAGTTCTTCTTCTCTGCGCCGGCGATGACCAGCTCGAAGGCGGTGAGCAGGTCGTTCTGGTTGACCGCCTTGCGGCCCAAACGCACGGCCCGCAGAGCGGCCTCGTTCACGAGGTTGGCGAGGTCCGCGCCCACCGCGCCGGCGGTAGCCAGGGCGATCTTGTTCAGATCCACGTCCTCGGCCAGGCGGATGTTGCGGGTATGGACCTGGAGGGTGGCCAGACGTCCGGCCAGGTTGGGCCGGTCCACGGTGATACGCCGGTCGAAGCGGCCGGGGCGCAGCAGGGCCTGGTCCAGCACCTCGGGCCGGTTGGTGGCCGCCAGAAGGATGACACCCTTGGTGGGGTCAAAGCCGTCCATCTCGGCCAGCAGCTGGTTGAGGGTCTGCTCCCGCTCGTCGTTACCGCCCATGCGGTTGTCGCGGGATTTGCCGATGGTGTCGATCTCGTCGATAAAAACGATACAGGGGGCCATCTTGCTGGCCTCCTTGAAGAGGTCACGGACACGGGAGGCGCCCACGCCCACGAACATCTCCACGAAGTCAGAGCCGCTGATGGAGAAGAAGGGAACGTTGGCCTCGCCGGCCACGGCCTTGGCCAGCAGGGTCTTACCGGTACCCGGGGGACCCACCAGCAATGCGCCCTTGGGGAGCTTGGCGCCGATCTCGGTGTACTTCTGGGGGTTGTGGAGGAAGTCGATAATCTCCTCCAGGCTCTCCTTGGCCTCGTCCTGTCCGGCCACATCTTTAAAGGTGACGCCGGTCTTTTTCTCCACATACACCTTGGCGTTGGCCTTGCCCACGCCGCCCAGGCCGCCGCCCATCTTGCCCGCCATGCTGCGGAACAGGAAGGAGAACACCACGACCATGAGGAGCATAGGCACCACATAGGAGATGAGGACACTGACGATGGGGTTGAGCTCGGACTGATAGGGGTAGCCGTAGCGTACCCCGTGCTCATCCATGAGCTTGAGGATCTCGTCGTCGTTGAGGGGGGCGCAGTAGTAGCTGCGGGCCTTGGCGAGACGCTGGTCCAGGGTGAGAGTCTTGCCCTCCCCGGCGAAGAGCTGATCCAGGGTCTGGGTGCCGCTGGCCTGGGTCTGGCTCTGGTTGCTCTGGGTGACGTCCACGGGGGCGTTCACGTCAATGCCCACCGCGGCAGCGTCCTCTTTCAGATAGATGGTGAACTTGTTGCTGGTGGTAGTGACCGAGTAGACCTTGTCCTCCAGCACCAGCTGCTTGAACTCGCTGTACCGGATCTCGGTGGAGTTGGCCTGGGCCGCCATACCGGTAAAGTAGTTGACCAGAATGGTGATGATGAGCGCCCACAGCACGATGGAGGCGATCCCCATCAGGTTACGCTTGTTGTTACTGCCGGATTTTCGCGGTTTATCGGGCTTCAAATCGCTGCCCTCCTTGTCTCATAATTGAAAGAGCGCCGCTTATGGCGCTTTCAGTCCCCTTATTTATATCACAACCGGCACCTAAATACAAGGAACTGCGCCGTCGAAAGGTGTAAACTTTCTGTGAAAGGAATTTCCGGCCAACGAAGAAGCCCTCCCGGGTCCCATTTTGGGACCCGGGAGGGCCAGGGCACTAGATCAGGCGCGGGGTCACTCCACATCGTTCAGCGCAGCCAGGTCCTCCTCGCCGGTGCGGACCTTCACCACCTTGTCCACCGAGTAGACAAAGATCTTGCCGTCGCCGATGTGTCCGGTGTACAGGGCATCCTTGGCCGCCTGGATGACGGTCGCCACAGGGATGTTGCCCACGATCACCTCCACCTTTACCTTGGGCAGCAGAGTGGCGTCCATCTCGACGCCGCGGTAGCGCTCGCCGGCGCCCTTCTGGATGCCGCAGCCCATCACCTGGGTGACGGTCATGCCGGTGACGCCGATGCGGTTCATGGCCTTCTTCAGGCGGTCATAGTGGGTCAGGCGGGAGATGATGGACACCTTGTAGATGCCGGTGCCGGGCTCCGGCGTGCGGTTCAGCTCATGTCCGCCGGACACCGCGGGGGCGGCCGCGGCCTCGTCCAGGCCCAGGTCGGTGTTCTCGTTGACGTCCATGGTCATGGTGTTGGACACATCCATGATGCTGAAGCCGGCATAGGCGCTGGGCAGACCGTGCTCACAGGCGTCCAGGCCCACGATCTCCTCCTCCTCGGTGACCCGCAGCCCCACGGTGGCCTTGATGATGGTAAAGGCGATGGTAATGGTAACCGCCGCCCAGGCGCAGACCGCCACGACGCCCAGCAGCTGGAGCAGGAGCTGATGGAAGCCGCCGCCGTAGAAGAGGCCCACCACCGAGTCGTTGCCCGGGGCGGAAGTGGTGGCAAAGAGCCCGGTGGCCAGGGTGCCCCACACGCCGTTGCAGAAGTGGACCGCCACGGCGCCCACGGGGTCATCCACCCGCAGCTTGTAGTCCAGGAACCACACGCCGAAGCACACCAGCAGTCCGGCCACGCCGCCGATGATGGCCGCGCCCAGGCAGTCGGTCACGTCACAGGGGGCGGTGATGGCCACCAGCCCGGCCAGAGAGGCGTTGAGGCACATGGAGACATCGGGCTTACCATACTTGCGCCAGGTAAAGATCATGCACACCACCGTGGCAATGGAGGGGGCGATGGTGGTGGTCAGGAAGATGGAGCCCAGCTGATCCACCGAGGTGGCGGCGGCGCCGTTGAAGCCGTACCAGCCCAGCCAGAGGATGAAGCAGCCCAGGCAGCCCAGGGGGAGGTTGTGTCCGGGGAAGGCGTTCACCCGGGTGATCTTGCCGGTGCTGTCTTTGTCGTACTTGCCGATGCGGGGACCCAGCATGGCCGCGCCCACCAGCGCGCACAGCCCGCCCACCATGTGGATGGCGGCAGAACCGGCAAAATCATGGAACCCCAGCTGGGACAGCCAGCCGCCGCCCCAGATCCAGTGGGCCTCGATGGGGTAGATCACCGCGGAGATCACCGCGGAATAGATGCAGTAGGACAGAAACTTGGTCCGCTCCGCCATGGCGCCGGAGACAATGGTGGCAGTGGTGGCGCAGAACACCAGGTTGAACACAAAATTGGACCAGTCGAAGGTGGAATAGCTGGTGAAGATATCGAATCCAGGCTTTCCAATGATGCCGAACATATCTTCGCCCAGCAGGAGCCCGAAGCCGATCAGGACGAACATCGGGGTGCCGATGCAGAAATCCATCAGGTTCTTCATCAAAATATTACCGGTGTTTTTGGCGCGGGTAAATCCGGCCTCCACCATGGCAAAACCGGCCTGCATCCAGAATACCAGAGCCGCACCCATCAGGAACCAAACGCCAAAGATCAATCCATTGACCTCGAGAAGCATTTCCTCTGTCATGTCGATCCTCTCCTTATCCCTTTCCAGATTCAGCAATTCTTTTCAGGCCTGCCCCACAGTGTGGAGAAAAAGAACAGGGCGCCGGATCTCTCCAGCGCCCTTGCTATGTCACACAGTATAAAAAGAATTTGTAAAAATGTCAACTTGCGCAAATCATAAAATATCCGACGTATTCCTTTTACATTTTAGAAAAAATGAATGAATCTTATTTTTATCTTTCATCAAGGCTGCACGGGACCGTTGCGCTCACCGTCCGGCGGCCCCGCCGCCCCTCCGCAAGTTTCTCTTTTTCCAAAAGGCGGAATGTGGTATACTGGACTATGTATTTGAATTTTTGACGAGGAGAACCGTCTTATGAAGGAAAAGAAAACCCCCCGCTCCGCCGAGCCCCTGGAGGCCGGCGCGGACGGCATCATTGAGGGGCGCAACGCCGTCATCGAGGCCCTGCGCACCGGCACCGCCATCGACAAGATCTACATCGCCAAGGGCGAGACCGATGCCGCCCTGGGCCACATCGCCTCCACCGCCCGGGGCCGCGGCGTGGTGGTGGTGGAGGCCGACCGGCGCAAGCTGGACGGCATGAGCCGCACCCACGCCCACCAGGGCGTCATCGCCCTGGCCGCTGTGCGGGAGTACGCCAGCGTGGACGACATCCTGAACGCCGCCAAGGAGAAGGGGGAGCCCCCTCTCATCGTGGTGTGCGACGAGCTCAGCGACCCCCACAACCTGGGCGCGGTGATCCGCACCGCCGAGTGCGCCGGCGCCCACGGCGTCATCATCCCCAAGCGCCGCTCGGCGGGCCTCACCGCCGTGGTGGCCAAGACCTCCGCCGGCGCGGTGAGCCATGTGCCTGTGGCCCGGGTGCCCAACCTGCCCGCCCTGCTGGACGAGCTGAAGGAGGAGGGCGTATGGGTGTTCGGCACCGCCGCCGACGGGGAGCGCCTCCTGTACGACGCCGACCTGAAGGGCCCCGCCGCCATCGTCATCGGCAGCGAGGGGGACGGCATGGGCCGTCTGGTGTCCGAGAAGTGCGACTTCAAGGTCCGCATCCCCATGAAGGGCAAGCTCAACTCCCTCAACGCCAGCGCCGCCGCCGCCATCCTGCTCTATGAGGCGGTGCGCCAGCGCATGGGATAAAGGAGAACCGCTTTCACACGTAGGAGAACGCTATGTCCAAGGACCATGACGACAAACTGAATCTGGACGGCCTGGACTTTACGCTGGAGGAGATCCTGGCCGAGTACTCCGTGCGGGAGAACCGCGAGCCGGAGG
>DYBS01000090.1:1568-8222 GCA_019418525.1 Clostridiales bacterium | reverse complement strand
TCTTTGCAAAGAAAGCGGTGCTCCCGCCGAGCAGGCGGCCCGTCCGGCGAGGACACCACCCCCACGCCCCGATTGGGGCGTTTTTTTCATCAGCTTAATATCAGCCCCACAAGATCCGTTTTTTCTTCCAAAAACATCCCGCCCCTATCCCGGTTGCTTCTTGCAATTCCCCGGGGCAGTTGGTATGATAGGGGAGAAGGAGCGGGCCATTTCCGCGCCATTTCTTAAGCTGATGTTAGAAATCTCCCCCGTAATGGGGGCAGTATGATTGTTCAGGAGGGATCCCTTATGATGGAACGGTATCAGGGTCAGAAGGTACAGTGGACCGTCGGCTTCACCACCGGCGGCAAAGAGGGCCAGAAGGTCCAGCCCGGCGGCGAGGGCTGCATCCTGGCCGTGGAGCTGGGCGAGGCGGAGAAGCTGACCGCCGAGCAGGTCCGGGTGGCGGCGGCCAAGGCGGCCAAGACCCTCCGGGACCTGGGCGCGGAGTCCGTGGTGCTGGACGCGGCAGCTGTGGTGGAGGCCCTGGGCCCCCAGGGTGCGGCGGCCATCGCCCAGGGCGTAGAGCTGGCCCTGTACCGCACCGAGTCCTGGAAGGACACCGAGAACACCGACCCGGTCTTTTACCTGGACGCCCCCGCGGAGTGTGAAGACGCCCTGAAGGAGGCCGACGTGCTGACCCGGGCCGTCTGTCTGGCCCGGGATCTGGTGAACTGCCCGGCCAACAAGCTGACCCCCAGCGACATGGCCGCCCGGATGGTCAAGGAGGCCCAGGCCCTGGGCATCGAGACCGAGGTGCTGGACGAGGACCAGGCCCGTGCTCTGGGCATGGACGCCTTCCTCACCGTGGGCAGCAGCGCCAACCACCCCGCCCGCCTCATCGTCCTGCGCTACAAGGGCGGCAAGGAGGGCGACGCCCCCATCGCCCTGGTGGGCAAGGGTGTCACCTGCGACACCGGCGGATACTGCCTGAAACCCGCCTCCTCTATGAAGGGCATCAAGGGCGACATGGCCGGCGCGGCCGCGGTGTGCGGCGCTCTGCTGGCCCTGGCCGCCAACCATGTGAAGGTCAACGCCACCGTGGTCATCCCCTCGGTGGAAAATCGCATCGCCCCCGACAGCTACATCCCCGGCGACGTCATCTCCTCCATGTCCGGCAAGACCATTGAGATCGGCAACACCGACGCCGAGGGCCGCCTCATTCTGGCCGACGCCGTGACCTACGCCATCCGGAAGGAGCACGCCGCCAAGGTGGTGGACATCGCCACCCTCACCGGCGCGGTCGTGAGCATGTTCGGCTTCACCACCGCCGGGTTCCTGTGCAACGACGAGGACTTCTGCGCCGCCTTCCAGGCCGCCTACGACCGCAGCGGCGAGCAGTATTGGCGTCTGCCCGCCTTCCCCGAGTACCGGAAGATGATCGAGAGCCCCATCGCCGACGTGTCCAACGTGTCCAGCGACGGCTGCGGCACCATTACCGCGGGCCTGTTCATCGGCTCCTTCGTGGAGGAGCGGCCCTGGATCCACCTGGACATCGCCGGTACCGCCTGGGTGGACTCTCCCCGCCGGGACTACCAGACTGTGGGCGCCACCGGCGCCGGCGTCACCACCCTGTATGAGCTGTGCAAGCACTACGCCGTGGAGGACTAAACATGAATTGGACCAATGAACTGCGCACCGTCGCCCCGGAGCACCGCCCTGCCCTGGAATTTCTGCGGGATCACCTGCCCGAGAGCGATCTGGACTGCTACCCCTTTGATCTCTTTTTGGAGTTTGCCGGCCACGCCATGATGCTGCGGGAGATGGCCCCCTGGTGCACCGCTCTGGACGAAGAGATTTTCTATCACTATGTCCTCTTCCCCCGGGTGAACGACGAGGACCTGTCCTTCCACCGGGCCCTCTTCCACCGCTCCCTGTGGCCGAGAGTGAAGGACCTGCCCACCGTGGAGGAGAAGGTGCTGGAGGTCAACCGCTGGTGCCATGAGAACGCCTCCTACCAGTTCCAGGATGACCGCACCGCCTCCCCCCTCACCGTGTTCCAGAGCGGCAGCGGCCGCTGCGGCGAGGAGTCGGCCTTCCTGGTCTCCGCCCTGCGCAGCGTGGGTATCGCCGCCCGGCAGGTCTACTCCCCCCGCTGGGCCCACTGCGATGACAACCACGCCTGGGTGGAGGCCCTGTGCGGCGACACCTGGCACTTCCTGGGCGCCTGCGAGCCGGAGCCCATCCTGGACCGGGGCTGGTTCAACACCGCCGCCTCCCGGGCCATTCTGGTCCACTCCCGGCTGTTCGGAAAGGGGACTTCCCCCCTCCACGGGACCCCTCTGGGCACCGACGGGGCGGTGACCTGGTACAACCAGACCGCCCGCTACGCCCGCACCCGCACCTATACCTTCCGGGCCACCAAGGACGGCGCCCCCGCCGCCGGGGCCGCCTTCCAGCTCCAGGTCCTCAACGAGGCCAGCTACCACACCATCGCCACCCTCATCGCCGATACGAAGGGGGAGGCCACGGCGGAGCTGGGTCTGGGCGACCTACATGTGCTGTGCACCCTGGACGGCCTGCGGGCCGAGGGAGACTGCGCCGACGGCGCCATTTCCCTGGAGCTGAAGCACGTAGGCGTGGGGGATACCGCCTGGACCGAATTCGACGTCCACGCCCCCAAGGATGAGCCAGTGAACCCCGCCCTCCTCACCGACGAGCAGAAGAAGGACCGCGCCGCCGAGCTGGTGCGGGGCGCCGAGCTGCGGGAGGCCCGCATTGCCTCCCACTATCAGCCCGGCCAGGGAAAGCCGGAGTGGGAGGACCTGCTGAAGGCCGCCCGGGGCAACGCCCGGGTGCTGCTGAACTTCCTCCAGCGGGACGAGGACCCCCGGCGTGAGGCCCTGCTCCGCTCCCTCACCGCCAAGGACCTGCGGGACGTCACCGACGACGTGCTGGAGGACCACCTCCAGCATGCGGTGCCCCAGGGAGACCTCCCCGAGGACCTGTATATCTCCTATGTCCTCTGCCCCCGGGTGCAGATCGAGCTGCTGACCCCCTGGCGGAGCGTGCTGAATGCCGCCCTCTCCGAGGGGGAGCAGAACACCTACCGCGCCCACCCCGCCGCTCTGTGGACTGACCTCCAGGCCCGGATGGACACCACCCCGGAGCACGTCTACGCCGGGGCCATCACCGGCCTGGTGTGGACCCCGGTGGAGGCCTGGAAGGCCCTGCGTTGTGACGAGCGGAGCCTGCGCATCCTCTACGTGGCCCTGCTGCGCACCCTGGGGGTGCCCGCCCGGCTGCGGACTCTGGACGGCATGCCGGAGTTCTGGCAGGACGGCGCTTTCCACCCCGTGGAAGAGGCCGGCATGGGGACCCTGGTCCTCACCCACACCGAGGGGCCCGCGCCCCTCTACCGGCAGAACTGGTCCCTCTCCCGCCGGGTACCCTCCGGATGGGAACTGCTGACCCTCTCCGACGAGGACTGGAGCGACGGCCGCCGCACCCTGTCCCTCCCCGCCGGACAGTACCGGCTGATGACCTCGGTGCGCCTCCCCAACGGCAACCAGTTTGCCGCCGGGCGGGAGCTGCTGATCCGGGCAGGGGAGGAAACTTCCTCCGACCTGCGGCTGCGCCCCTTCGCTCTGGAGGACCTGCTGGGCTGCCAGGACCTGCCCGCCATGACCGGCTGCACCCTGTGCACCGCCCCTCCCGTCACCGTCCCCGTGATCCCGGAGGACGGGCGGCCCACCCTTCTCTTCTGGCTGGAGGAGGGCAACGAGCCCACCGAGCACGTGCTCAACGAGCTCGCCGCCGGGCAGGAGGCCCTGGAAACCCTGCCGGTGAACGTGGTGTTCCTGGTACGGGGAAGAGAGAGCCTGAAGCAGCGCACCCTGGCCGGTGTGCTGGCCCAGTGGCCGTCCATCCGGGTGCTGGAGGACGACTGGGCCTTCGACCTGGAGACCGTGGCCCGGCACCTGACCTGCGACCCCGACCGGCCCCCGCTGGCGGTGGCCTGCAACCGCAAGGGTCAGGCCGTCTACGGCGTCAGCGGCTACCACGTGGGCTCGGTGGAGCTCCTGACCCGCATCGCCGCCCATCTGGCCGACGAATAAAGCAAAACCGCGCCGCAGTCACAGACTGCGGCGCGGTTTTTGGTATCAGGCCCCCACGGCGTCCTGCATCCCGGCGGGCTCGAAGGAGTCCTGCACGAAGGCTTTCACTTCCTCCAGTGTGTCGAAGCAGGCGATGGTCACCTGGTTCCCCATAGCCCCGGCCAGGGCGTCGGGCATGCGGGTAAAGAGGCGCACGTCCTTCCGGTACCGCTCCAGCAGGGCGGCGGTGGTGCGGGCATAGCAGGTGTTGTCCCGCCGCCCGGTGTAGACGCAGTAGCGGCGCTCCCCCTCGTAGGTGTGGCGGCACTCGTCGAAGGCCACCATGTCGGCCCAGATCTGGTACACGTCCACGCTCTGGGAAAAGTTGAGCATGTCGGGGGTGAAGCCGCCGGCGGGGCGCATGTTGACCTCCAGGGCCACGATGTCCCCGGTCTTGCCCAGGCCCTCCTTGTCGGCGGTGAGGCGGAAAAACTCCAGGTGGAAGAAGCGGCGGCTGGCCCCGAAGGCCTTCAGCACCGCCTTCCCGGCCTTCTCCACCTCGGGGGGCACCTCCTTGTCCACATAGTAGCAGCAGGGGGCGCCCTCGTTCACCATGTCCATGATAGAGGTGGGGGTGATGTGGCTGGCGGCAAAGAGCACCTCCCCCTTGGAGTTGCACACCCCGTCGTAGGTGGTCACCATGCCGGGGACATACTCCTCCATGAGGTAGGCCTGCTGGGGGAGGTGGGCAAAGAACTCCCGCACGTCGCCGTCGTTTTTGAGCTTGTAGGTGGCGCTAGCCCCCACGCCGTTGTCCGGCTTGACCACTACGGGATAGCCCACCTGGGCAGTAAAGGCCAGAGCGGCGTCCAGGGTGGTCACCGGCGCGAAGCGGGCGCTGGGCACTCCGGCGGCCTGGAAATACTCCTTCATGCGCTGCTTGCTCTTGTACTTGATGATCTCATCGGACTTCAGGCCGGTGGTGATGTTGAAGTCGGTGCGCAGGGCGGCGTCCAGCTCCAGCCAGTACTCGTTGTTGCTCTCCACCCAGTCGATCTTGCCGTAGCGGGCGGTGAAGTGGCCCATGGCCCGCACCATCTGGTCGTAGTCCTCCAGGCGGTCCACCTTGTAATACTCGGTGAGGGCCTTTTTCAGATCCGGGTGCAGCTCCTCATAGGGCGCGTCCCCGATCCCCAGCACGTTGACCCCGTTCTCCTGCAGCCGGATGCAGAACCACCGGTAGGCCTCCGGGAAATTGGGCGAAATAAAGACGAAATTCAACACAACTCATCCTCTCTCAGGCGCTCCGACGGCCTGTTCCCGGCTGTTTTGCGCTTTATATGGGTAAATTATAGCCAACTCATCCGCCCTCTGCAATGGGCATTCCAACGGTTTCCAAACCCCGCCCGCCTTGCCCATATGGGCAATTTATGATAGGATAGCAGCAACAAAGGGCTATGCCCGGACCAAATACAGGGGAGGAACTGCCATGTACACGGAATACCACAGAGAGTACAGCCACCACCTGGGGCGGGAGATGGAATTCAAGGTCTATGGTCACGGGGGAAAGCCCGTGCTGGCGGTGCCCTGTCAGAACGGCCGCTTCTACGACTGGGAGAACTTCGGCATGCTTAACACCCTGGGGGACTATCTGGAAAACGGGAAACTCCAGCTCTTTACCGTGGATACCATCGACGCCGAGACCGTCTCCGACCAGTCGGGCAACCCCTACTACCGGGTGCGCCGCCACGAGGCCTGGTACAACTATGTCATCGAGGAGCTGCTCCCCCGCATCCGCTCCATCAACGGCACGGGGCAGCCCCTGCTGGCCACCGGGTTCTCCATGGGCGCGTACCACGCGGCCAATTTCTTCTTCCGCCGTCCCGACCTCTTCGACAGCGTGATCGCCCTCTCGGGCGTCTACGACACCCAGGACATGTACGGCGGGTACATGGATGAGGTGGTGTACGCCAACGACCCCTGCGCCAGCCTCTCCGGTATGCCCCAGGACCACCCCTATATCTCCATGTTCAATCAGCGCACCCTCATTTTCTGCGTGGGCCAGGGGGCCTGGGAGGATCAGCTCCTGGAGGGCACCCGGCGGCTGGACGGGGTGCTGCGGCAGAAGGGCATCCACGCCTGGGTGGACTACTGGGGCACCGACTCCGCCCACGACTGGCCCTGGTGGAAAAAACAGATCCGTTATTTCCTGCCCCATGTGGTGGGCAATCCCTGAACACACAAAAAAGTGCCGCCGCCCCGGACCGGGGCGGCGGCACTTTTTATTATCCGGGCAGGAAGCCCAGGTGCTCCAGCAGGATCTTACAGCCCATGAGGATGAGCACCAGCCCGCCGAAGAGCTTGGCCCGGGCTTGGAAGCGCTCGCCTACCACGCCGCCCAGGTACACCCCCACCGCCGAGAGCACCAGGGTGGTCACGCCGATAAAGCTGACGGCGGGGACGATGTCCACCTGCAAAAAGGCGAAGGTGACCCCCACGGCCAGAGCGGCGATGCTGGTGGCCACCGCCAGGGGAAGCATGGTCCCAGGAGAGAAAGAGGCGTCCACTTCCTCCTCCT
>DYBS01000090.1:0-1558 GCA_019418525.1 Clostridiales bacterium | reverse complement strand
TTCTTGCGGGACTCCCAGACCATGCTGCCGCCGATGAGGCAGAGCAGGACGAAGGCGATCCAGTGGTCTACGTTGGTGATGAGGGTCTGGAAGCGGGTGCCCAGGGCCCAGCCTATCAGGGGCATCAGGGCCTGGAAGCCGCCGAACCACACCCCGGCGGTGAGGGCGTGGCCAGGCCGCACCCGCCCCACCGACAGGCCCTTGCAGATGGACACCGCGAAGGCGTCCATGCTCAGCCCCACGGCGATAATAAAGAGTTCCCAGAGATTCATGTCCGTTCTCCCTTCGGTGGGCCCGGCTTCCCGGGCAGATTAGCCATCAGTATACACCCATTCCCGCCCATATGCAACGCGAAGAAGGGCGCAGGCCCCGACGGGCCAGTCCGTCGGGGCCTGCGCAGCCCGATTTTGTACTTTACCGCTGGACAAAATAGGCCAGACCCGTAGCGCCGGGCCCCACATGGGTGCCCACCACCGAGCCGATGTCGCTGGGCAGCAGATCCGCCCCGGCCAGCTGGGGGCCGAAGAAGGCCATGCACTCCTCCATGGCCTTGGGAGCGTTGGAGTGGCCGAAGGACACGGGCAGGGAGGTGTCCGGCGCCTCCTTCTCCTGAAGCCACTTCTGGATGAACTGGAACCCGGGCTTGCGGCCCCGGGTCTTGCCCACCGACACCACCAGGCCGTCCTGGATGGTGATGATGGGGGTGATGCCCAGAATGCCGCCCACCACGGCGGTGGCGCCGGAGATGCGCCCGCCCATCTTCAGGTACTTCAGGGTGTCCACCACCGCCAGCAGGCGGACTCGCCCGGCCAGCTCGGCCACCTTCTGCTCCAGCTCAGCCAGGCTGAGCCCCTGGTCCCGAAGGCGGCAGGCCGTCTCCACCAGCAGCCCCAGACCAAAGGTGACCGTACCAGTCTCCACCACGGCGATATGATCCTCATCCACGATCTCCCGGGCAATGTGGGCCGACTGGCTGGTGCCGGACATGGCACCTGAGATAAAGAGGCCCAGCACCTGATCGCCCCCCTCGGTGAGGCGGCGGAACAGCTGGATGAAGGTCTCAGGCGGCACCTGGGAGGTGGTGGGCAGGGTGTCCACCTGGGCCAGGCGGGTATAGAATTCCTCGTTGGTGATATCCACGCCGTCCCGGAAGGTCTCCTCCCCAAAGTGGACGGCCAGAGGCACTACCTCCACGCCCAGCTCGGCGGCGCGCTGGGGCGAGAGGTCGCTGGTGCTGTCGGTCACAATACGGATCATAGACAATTTTCTTCCTTTCTCAGTCAAAATGACCACTCTTGGCGCAGTCTTTGTCACGCTTATGATATTTTATATCGTATATCGAAACTACCCTAAAAGTCAAGCATCCCCTGTCCCGTCCGGCGGGGGAAATCTCTGGTCTGTTCCGGCGGGAGGGCGCATAGGATGGGAACAAGACGCACAAGAGAAAGGATGTGTTCCCATGGGACGACGGCCCATTCTGTGGAAACGGCTGCTGCGGCGGTGCGCCGCGTTTTTTCTGGCCACGCTGGCGGTGCTGACCCTGCTGGCGGGGGCGGGC
>DYBS01000009.1:15045-25669 GCA_019418525.1 Clostridiales bacterium | reverse complement strand
CCGAGCGCATCTTCAAGTTCGGCAAGGAGGACAACTTCTGGGAGCACGGCTCCGGTCCCTGCGGCCCCTGCTCCGAGATCTACTACGACCGCGGCGAGCAGTGGGGCTGCGGCAAGCCCACCTGCACCGTGGGCTGTGACTGCGACCGCTATATCGAGGTGTGGAACGTGGTTTTCTCCCAGTTCGACAACGACGGCGAGAACCACTACACCGAGCTCAAGCAGAAGAACATCGACACCGGCATGGGTCTGGAGCGCCTGGCCTGCGTGTGTCAGGACGTGGCCTCCCTCTTTGACGTGGACACTGTGATGAACATCACCAACAAAGTCAGTGAGATCACCAATGCCCACTACGGCGAGAGCCATGAGAAGGACGTGTCCCTCCGCGTCATCACCGACCACATCCGCTCCGCCACCTTCATGATCTGCGACGGCGTGCTGCCCTCCAACGAGGGCCGGGGCTATGTGCTCCGCCGCCTGCTCCGCCGGGCTGCCCGCCACGGCAAGCTCCTGGGCGTCAACGACCCCTTCCTGTACGAGGTCTGCGACACCGTCATCCACGAGAACGAGTGCCACTACCCCGAGCTGCGGGAGCGCCAGGACTATATCACCAAGGTCATCCGCACCGAGGAGGAGAACTTCGCCCGCACCATCGACGGCGGCATGAAGATCTTTGACGACATGATGGCCGGCCACAAGGAGAAGGGCGAGACCGTGTTCTCCGGTGCCGACGCCTTCAAGCTCTATGATACCTACGGCTTCCCCATCGACCTGACCATCGAGATGGTGCAGGAGCAGGGCATGACCGTGGACCAGAAGGGCTTCCAGCAGCTGATGCAGGAGCAGAAGGAGCGCGCCCGTAAAGCCCGGGAGGCCCTGGGCGACCTGGGCTGGGCCGGCGTGGAGTTCGGCAAGGACGTGCCCGAGACCGAGTTCATGGGCTACACGGAAAAGACCGTGGCCGGCGCCAAGGTGGTGGCCCTGGTGGTGGAGAACGAGCAGGCCGAGGAGCTCATGCCCGGTGTGGAGGGCATCGTGGTCCTCGATAAGACCCCCTTCTACGCCGAAATGGGCGGCCAGGTGGCCGACCACGGCGTCATCACCACCGCTGGCGGCGCCGAGTTCTACGTCCACGACGTGCAGAAGAACAAGGGCGGCAAGTATATGCACTACGGCAAGCTGACCGGCGGCGTCCTCAAGCTGGGCGACACTGTCACTGCTGCCATCGACCAGGACCGCCGCAAGGCCGTCATGCGCGCCCACTCCGCCACCCACCTGCTGGACAAGGCCCTGCGTACCGTGCTGGGCGACCACGTCCATCAGGCCGGCTCCCTGGTGGAGGAGGACTACCTGCGCTTCGACTTCACCCACTTCTCCGCTCTCACCGCCGAGGAACTGGGCAAGGTCTCCGCTCTGGTGAATGCCTCTATCCTGGAGGGCTATCCGGTCCACACCGACGTGCTGCCCATCGAGGAGGCCAAGAAGAAGGGGGCCATCGCCCTCTTCGGCGAGAAGTACGGCGACACCGTCCGCGTGGTGGATATGGGCGGCTGGTCCGTGGAGTTCTGCGGCGGCACCCATCTGGACAACACCGCCAAGGTGGGCGTGTTCCACATCGACAGCGAGTTCTCCGTGGCCTCCGGCGTGCGCCGCATCGAGGCCACTACGGGCCTGAAGAGCCTGGAGACCATGAACCGCAACCAGGAGAAGCTCTTTGAGGCGGCCGCCGTCCTCAAGACCAAGCCCAGCGAGCTGCGGGAGAAGGCCGAGCAGACCGTGGCTGAGCTGCGGGAGCTGCGCCACATGGTGGAGAAGTACAAGGCCAAGGAGGCCGCCGGCGAGACCGAGCGCTTCCTCATGGGCGGCCACGCCGTGGGCGACCTGAAGGTTCTCACCGCCACGCTGCCCAATGCCGACGCCCAGAAGCTGCGCCAGATGGGCGACATGCTCCGGGACAAGCAGCCCAATGTGGTGGCGGTCCTGTCTGCGGTCAACGGTGAGAAGATCACCTTCCTGGCTGTGTGCGGCAAGGAGGCCGTGGCCAAGGGCCTGAAGGCCGGCGACCTGGTCAAGCAGGTGTGCTGCTGCTGCGGCGGCAAGGGCGGCGGCAAGCCCGACTCCGCCATGGGTGGCGGCTCCGACCTGCTGAAGCTGGACGACGCGCTGGCCCAGGTGGACGACTTCGTGGCCGGAAAGCTGGGGCTGTAAGATGCTGCCTCAGGACCCGTTCATTCTCTTCAGTTTCGTGAACACCAAGCTGCGGGACCAGTACGGCAGCCTGGAGGATCTGTGCGATGACCTCCAGGCTGACCCTGAGGCGGTGTGCCGGACGCTGTCCGCCGCGGGGTTCCAGTACGACCGGGACCGCAACCAGTTCGTATAAACCACATCAAAGGAGGGTAACAACATGAGCGATTGTCTGTTCTGCAAGATCGCGGCGGGGGAGATCCCCTCCAACAAGGTCTACGAGGACGACCAGGTCTATGCCTTCTACGACATCGACCCCCAGGCACCCACCCATTTTCTGGTGATCCCCAAGGCCCATATCGGCTCCTGCGGGGAAATCACTGCGGAGAACTCTGCGGTGGTGGCCCACGCCTTTGAGGTCATCTCCAAGGTGACCAAGGACCTGGGTATCACCGACTTCCGGGTGGTGTCCAACTGCGGTGAGCAGGCCGGTCAGAGCGTCCACCACCTGCACTTCCACGTGCTGGCGGGACGGGACATGACTTGGCCTCCCGGCTAAAATGCCTCGTACGTGGCAAACCCCGGCGGCATAGCCGCCGGGGCCTACGCGGGAAACATGCCACCGGCATGTTTCCAGATCGCTGCGGTGACCTGGCCTCCGGGTTAAATGTCCCGACAAAGAAAGAGAGTCGTTTGAGTACCTCAAAATGACGGAGAAGCGCCCTGCCGGCGCAAAAATGCTCCGGCAGGGCGTTTTTATACTCATTTTGACAGAAGGAGGAGAATCTATGGAGGGATTCGTGCAATTTTTAGAGCAGCTTGATTCATTTATCTGGGGCGTTCCCATGATGGTGCTGCTCTTCGGGACCCACCTGTTTCTGACTGTCCGCACCGGTTTTATCCAGCGCAAGACCTTCACCGGCATCAAGCTGTCGGTGACCCGGGACGACGATTCCCCCGGCGACGTCAGCCAGTTCCAGGCCCTCACCACCGCCCTGGCGTCCACCATCGGCACCGGAAACATTGTGGGCGTGGGCACCGCCATCTTCATGGGTGGCCCCGGCGCGGTGTTCTGGTGCTGGATCACCGGCATTTTCGGTATCGCCACCAAGTACGGCGAGTCCCTCATTGCTGTGAAATACCGGGTGCGCACCCCCGACGGCAAGATGCAGGGAGGCGCCATGTACGCCCTGGAACGGGGTCTTAACATGAAGTGGCTGGGCGTGCTCTTCGCCCTCTTCGCGGCGGTGGCCTCCTTGGGCATCGGCTGCGGCACTCAGATCAATGCCATCGCCGAGGTCATCGAAGGCAATGTGACCTTCCTGCACATCCCCCGCATTGCCATTGGCCTGGTGGGCGGCGTGCTGACCGCTATTGTGATCCTGGGCGGTATCAAGTCCATCGCCCAGGTGTGTGAGCGCCTGGTACCCTTCATGTCCATCTTCTATGTGGTGGGGTGTCTTGCCATCCTGGCCATCAACTACGACTACATTGTCCCCGCCGTGGCCACCATTATCAAGACCGCCTTCGTGCCCCAGGCGGTGGCCGGCGGCCTGGTAGGCCGGGGGGTCATTGCAGCCGCCCAGGCCGGTATGGCCCGGGGTCTCTTCTCCAATGAGTCCGGCTTGGGCTCGGCCCCCCTGGTGGCCTCTGCCGCCCAGACCCGCAACCCGGTGCGGCAGGCGCTGGTCTCCTCCACCGGCACTTTCTGGGATACGGTGGTGGTGTGCCTGATGACCGGTTTGGTACTGGTGTCCACCGTGATGAAGAATCCGGCAGTGGATGTGGCCCATATGGAGAACGGCGGCGAGATGACCACCGCCGCCTTTGCCCAGATCCCGGTACTGGGCCCGGTGATCCTGGTGTTCGGCATTATCACTTTCGCCTACTCCACCATTCTGGGCTGGTCCTACTACGGCGAGCGCTGCGCCCAGTACCTGCTGGGCTCCAGGGCCGTGCTGCTCTACAAGCTGGTATTCGTGGCTGTGGTGGTGGTAGGCCCTGTGGTGGACCTGAATATCCTGTGGACCATTGCCGACATCCTCAACGCCTTTATGGCCATCCCCAACCTGGTGGCGGTGCTGCTCCTCTCCGGTGTCATTGCCAGCGAGACCCGGCGTTATATCGACCGTTTGGACGACATCGATCACTCCGAGATTCCGATAGTGAAGCGTTGAGTTCTAAAGCATGAATTTTATTTCATACAACACGATCTAAATTGGCGCGAAAATGACAGGCGCCCCTTGTATAGGTTTTCATTCCTATACAGGGGGCGCCTGTTTATTTGTACAGAGGTCAATCCTGCTCGATGAGAGCGCTGATGTAGCTTTGATGCCGCTCAATGAGCTGCGTACTATCCAGCTCATCCCCATAGAGCATTTTTTCCTCTAAAAGTACCCGGAAACAGTGGACAATGATCTCATTCCAGATCTCGGCCTTCTGCTCTGGGACCAGGCCGCACTCCACCAGCGGTTTCATAATGCTCATATTTCGTTTGAGGATAGAGCCGTGGTGGAGCATATCCAGCACGATCTCATCCATATCTCCCAGTTCGTCCGAAAAAATTTCATAATAGACCCGGATTACTTCCTCCAGATCATCCCGATATTTTCCGTAAAAAAGACGGTAAAAGGCCTCCGGATGGCGGAAGGCGGAGTCGCAAAAAAATTCCCAGATAGAGCGGAAACGGAGATAGGGGTCTTTCAGTTCACGAATATAGATCGCCAGACGCTGATTGTACTCCTGTAAATATTTCATGGAAGCGTACATGATCAGGTGGTCCAAGTCGTTGAAGTAGTGATAGAGGGTGGAACTCTTGTATCCGGCTAGCTCCGCGACCTGGCGGATTGTGACCGCGTTCACACCTTTTTCTTCCATGATCTGGTTGGTAGCCACAATAAAGCGAGCGAAAATTTGTTTGCGTTCTTCGGGGGTATAGGGGTGTCTTGCCATGGTTCATCCACTTTCAATGCGTTTTCTTATCGCGATTTTATTATATTTTACCCTATTTTATAGAATAAGTCAATTGTTTTGTACAAAATAGACAAGAGCACCAAACGGTGCGGAGCAATATGCGGAAAAATCGATAAATTACACTTGACATTTATCGAACGCGATAATAAAATCATGTTCGAAGAATAAACCACGACATGGATTTCAGTACCATGAAATCCGCATCATACCGGAAAGGGAGGAAGTTTGCTTATGAAACTGGAAATCGGCAATTTCCACGTCACCGACGTCCAATTCGGGTCGGAGACCACGTTCCGTAATGGTCTGCTGACCATCGACAAGGAGGGGGCCATCGCCTACCTGCGTGGAGAGGATGAGCACATCACCGACCTGGACCTGGTCATCGCCCGCCCCGGCGACGACACCCGTATCTGCCCCGTGAAGGAGGCCGTGGAGCCCCGCATCCGTCCCGACGGCCGCAGTGTGTTCCCCGGTGTCACCGGAGATGTGTGCCCTGCCGGTCAGGGCCGCGTTCACGCTTTGAAGGGCTGCAGCGTGCTGGCCGTGGGTAAGCATTGGGGCTCTTTTGGCGACGGCCTCATCGACATGGGCGGCGAGGGCGCCAAGTACACCCTTTTCTCCAAGCTCATCAACGTGTGCATGGTCATGGACACCGATGAGGAGTTCGAGCGCTACGAGCAGCAGAAGAAGAACCACGCCATCCGCTGGGCGGCCCACCGTCTGGCCGAGTACATCGGCCAGGCCGTGAAGGACCTGGAGCCTGAGGACGTGGATGTGTTCGACTTCACCCCCGTCACCCAGCGGGAGAAGAACGGCCTGCCCAACGTGGTGCTGGTCATGCAGCCCCAGTCCCAGATGGAAGAGCTGGGCTACAACGATCTGCTGTACGGCTGGGACATGAACAAGTACCTGCCCTCCTTTGTCAGTCCCACTGAGGTGCTGGACGGAGCCATCATCTCCGGCTCCTTCATGCCCTGCTCCTCCAAGTGGTGCACCTATGACTTCCAGAACTTCCCCACCATCCGGGAGCTGATGGCCGAGGACGGCAAGTCCTTCAACTTCATCGGCGTCATCATGTCCAACCTGAACGTGGCTCTGGATCAGAAGGAGCGCGCCGCCGTTATGGTGTCCAACATGGCGCTCAACCTGGGTGCCGACGGCGCCATCGTCACCGAGGAGGGCTACGGCAACCCCGACGCCGACTACGTCCGCTGCATCGTGGCTCTGGAGGACGTGGGCGTCAAGGTGGTCGGCATCTCCAACGAGTGCACCGGCCGTGACGGCCGCTCTCAGCCCCTGGTGACCCTGGACGAGAAGTGCAACGCCCTGGTCTCCACCGGCAACGTCTCCGAGCTCATCGAGCTGCCCCCCTGCGCCACCGTCATCGGCGAGCTGCAGGCCCTGGCCCGCGACGGCCTGTCCGGCGGCTGGGCTGGCGACGAGATCCTCGGGCCCTCGGTCCGTCCCGATGGCTCCATCATCATGGAGAACAACTCCATGTTCTGCGGCGATCAGATTGCCGGCTGGTCTCCCAAGACCATGCTTGAATTTTAACGCGGGAGGGGAATGCATATGAAAATCATTCACTACATCAACCAGTTCTTCGCCGGCATCGGCGGCGAGGATCAGGCGGACCAGGCCCCCTTCATCAAGGCCGAGCTGATCGGTCCCGCCGTGGCGCTCAATGCCATGGTGAAAGCCAATGGCGGTGAGGTCACCCACACCATCGTCTGCGGCGATAACTTCATGGGCTCCCACACCGACGAGGCGGTGGAGACCATCCTGGGCTTCCTGGCCGACAAGGAGTTCGACCTCTTCGTGGCCGGCCCCGCCTTCCAGGCTGGCCGTTACGGCTTCGCCTGCGGCACCATCTGCAAGGCCGTCCATGAGAAGTACGGCGTGCCGGTGCTCACCTCCATGCACGTGGAGAACCCCGGCGTGGAGATGTTCCACAAGGAGATGCCCATCTTCATCGGCGGCAAGTCCGCTGCCAAGATGAAGGGCGACGTGCAGCTCATCGCCGACTACATCAACAAGGATCTGACCGGCCAGCCCCACACCGGCGCAGTCGATGAGAAGTTCTTCCCCCGCGGCGTGCGCCATCAGGCGTGGCTGGCCGACGGCAAGACTGCGGCCCGCCGCGGCGTGGAGATGCTCATCAAGAAGCTCAACGGTGAGCCCTACCAGACCGAGCTGGTCATCCCCGCCAAGGATCTGGTGCCCATCGCCCCCGCCATCAAGGATCTGAGCAAGGCCCGCATCGCCCTGTGCACCACCGGCGGCATCGTCCCTGTGGACAACCCCGACCACATCCAGTCCGCCTCCGCCACCCGTTGGGGCCGCTACGATGTGTCCGGCATGGACCGCCTGGAGAGCGGCGTGTTCAAGACCATTCACGCCGGTTTCGACCCCGCCGCCGCCAACGCCGACCCCAACGTCATCGTGCCTCTGGACGCCATGCGCGCCTATGAGAAGGAGGGCAAGTTCGGCTCCCTGCACCCCTATTTCTACTCCACTGTGGGTACCGGCACCACCGAGGCCGAGGCCCGCCGTATGGCCAAGGAGATCATCCCCCTCCTCAAACAGGACAATGTCAACGCCATCATTATGACCTCCACGTGAGGCACCTGCACGCGTTGCGGTGCAACGATGGTTAAAGAGTTTGAGCGCGCTGGCTTCACCATTGTCCAGATGTGTAACCTGATCCCCGTGGCAACGACTGTGGGCGCCAACCGTATGGTCCCCACCATCTCCATCCCCTATCCGCTGGGCGATCCCAACACCTCCAAGGAAGAGCAGTGGAAGCTGCGCTACTACCGTGTGGGTGTGGCTCTGGACGCCCTGGCCACCGACATCACCGAACAGACGGTGTTCAAGGTGAAAAACTAATCGACAGCGCACCGAGCTCCCAGCTGGGAGGTGCAATGTCCCTGTGTAAAAGTGCGGCGGCTGGGAAACCCAGCCGCCGCACTTTTGAGTAATCACGATTAATTTTTCAATCGAACGGTTTGCTAATTGTAAGGGGGTAGCGTATGAACAAGCAGAATAAATCCGGACTGAACCTGACCTATGTGGTTTCCGTGGCCATCACCATCCTCGTGGTTCTGTGGGGCGTGGTGTCGGGCAGCTCCTTTGAGGCGGCCGGCAATGCGGCGTTCAGTTTTCTGTCCACAAACTTCTCCTGGTTCTATGTGTTGGCGATGAGTGCCTTTGTGGTGTTCTCCATTTGGATCGGCTTTTTCAGCAAGTATAAAAACATCCGTCTGGGCCCGGATGACTCCCGTCCGGAGTACAGCAATGTCTCCTGGTTCGGCATGCTCTTCTCCGCTGGCATGGGCATCGGTCTGGTGTTCTGGGGCGTAGCGGAGCCTCTGAGTTTCTGGTCTGCACCTCCGGGACTGGAGCCGGGCAGCACCGAGGCCGCCAGCTTTGCTTTCCGCAAGGCCTTCCTCCACTGGGGCCTCCACCCCTGGGCGGGCTACTGCGTACTGGGACTGGCCATGGCCTACTTCCAGTTCCGCCGGAACAAGCCCGGCCTGGTGAGCTCGGTCTTTACCCCGCTGCTGGGTGACAAGGGCGTCAAGGGTCCCGTGGGCAAGCTGGTCGACATCCTGGCGGTCTTTGCCACTGCCGCCGGCATTGCCACCTCTCTGGGCCTGGGTGCCATGCAGATCAACTCCGGCCTGAACGCCGTGTTCGGTATCCCGGAGAGCAAGACCGTGGTGCTGGCCATCGTGGTGGTCATTACCGTCATTTACACCTGGACCGCCCTGGCCGGTGTGGACAAGGGCATCAAGCGGGTGTGCGACATGAACATCATCGTAGCGGCCATTCTGATGGTCTGCTGCCTGCTGGTGGGTCCCACTCTGGACATTCTGCGCAACCTGATCGAGGGTGTGGGCCTGTACATCCAGACCTTCCCCGGCAGCGCTCTGGAAATGGGCGCCTTCTCCAGCGATCCCGGCTGGTACGGCAGCTGGACCGTGTTCTACTGGGCCTGGTGGATCGCCTGGGCGCCCTTCACCGGAGGCTTTGTGGCCCGTGTGTCCAAGGGCCGCACCATCAAGGAGTTCATCGCCGGTGTTCTGCTCCTGCCGGCGGGCGCCTCCTTCATCTGGTTCGCTATTTTCGGTACTCTGGGCATCAATGTGGGTGAGATCATCGGTGTGGAAGCCGCCGCTGAGATCGCCTCCAACACCTCCACCGCTCTCTTTGCGGTGCTGGCCCACTATCCGCTGGCCACGCTGCTGTCTGTGGTAGCCATCGTGCTGCTGTGCACCTTCTTCATCACCTCCGCCAACTCTGCCACCTTTGTCTTGGGCATGATGAGCTCGGAGGGCAATCTGAACCCCTCCAACAGCCGCAAGCTCATTTGGGGCATCCTCCAGGCGGCTCTGGCTCTGGTGCTGATGCTGGCTACCAGCAATGGCCTGAGCATGCTCCAGACCATCTCCATTGTGGCAGCCTTCCCCTTCGCCTTTATTCTGATTTTCGCCATGGTTTCCGTGGTCAAGGGTCTTCAGACCGATCCTGCGGTCAAACAATAAGGCGATATTCGCTCAAACGCCCCCGGCGGTTTCAGACCGCCGGGGGCGTTGCCGTTTGTGTGCTTAAAACAGGCTCAGCTGGGCACTTTGGCTCCGGCTGTGCCCGGCCTGTTCCACCTCCGCTGTCAGTGGGGAGGGGAGGTGCTCCAGGAAAGGCGAGGGTTCCCCTGGCGCCACAAGGATGAGCTGATCCTTGGCCCGGGTCATGCCCACGTACAGAAGCCGCCGCTCCTCCGCCGGGTCGGCGCTGTGGCGGGCGCTGTCCAGGGGCACCACGCCCTGCTTCAGCCCGCAGAGAAAGACGGTGGAAAACTCCAGGCCCTTGGCGGCGTGGAAGGTCATCAGGCTGACCGCTCCGGCCTCGTAGTTGGGGACGCCGGACTGCCTCCACAGGTCTCCCTCGCCGCCCAAGGTGAGGCCCTGGAGCAGCTCCGGCATGGTGCGGTAAAAGATCGCCGTGTCCCGCAGGGCCTCCAGGGGCTGGGAGGCGGTGCAGCCCACCTCGGTTCCCCACCGCTCCAACAGTTTCCAGGGCCGCTCGAATCCGGCCTGCTGGGCGAAAAAGGCGGTCAGCTCCAGCCAGGGGCGGAGCACCCCCACCTGGTCGTAGGAGCGCTGGATCTCCTTCACTCGCTGGGCGGCGTCGCCGGGGGTAGACCGCCAGGTGTCCCCTACCGCCCGGGCCAGGTCCGCCGGACAGTGCCACACCAGGCGCAGGGCGGTCTCCAGGGCCAGAGTGTCCTCCGGCTCCAGCAGCAGACGGAAAAAGCACAGGGCGCCCCGGACCATGTCGTCCTGAAGAAAGCTGTCCCGCCCGGCCACCACGCAGGGGATGCCGGACCGGCGCAGGGCCTGCTCCAGGGGGAGGAGCTGCCGACGGGTGCGGCAGCACACCGCAAGATCTGCCTCTTATACACA
>DYBS01000009.1:0-15035 GCA_019418525.1 Clostridiales bacterium | reverse complement strand
TCAGCAGCCGGGGAGCGCTGCCGTCCCCCTCCACCACCGACAGGGCACAGCCCAGCACCTGGGGGGTGGAGCGGTAATTGCGCTGGAGGGTGATGGTGCGCACATCTGGGAAGTCCTCGGACAGGTGGGCAAAACAGGCCGGGTCGGCACCCCGGAAGGCGTAGATGGACTGGTCCGGGTCCCCGATGACGAAGAGGGATTTTCCCAGACGGTTCCAGGTCCGCACCAGGCGGTACTGGAGGGGGCTGCAATCCTGGAACTCATCCACCAGTACATGGCGGAATTTCCGGGCGTCGGTGCGGCTTTTGCCCTCCCAGGCCGCCAACGTGCGGACAATGAGGTCGTCATAGTCCATGAGCCCCCGCTCCTGGAGCCGCCGGTCGTAGAAGGCGCAGGCCCCCTCCAGCTCCTCCGGTACCTCCCCGAAACCGGTCTTGCGGGCGGAGACCGCCGACAAAAGTCGCCCGGCAGGCTCCTTCAGTCCCAGGGCCCGCAGCACCTGCCCGGCCAGCTCCTGGGCTTCATAATCGCCCAGCAGCCGGGGGCAGTCCGGCTCCTTTTGCAGCAGCTCCAGACAGATGGCGTGGAAGGTGCCGATGGTCATACCCCGCAGGGCCCGTTTGTCCCCCAACGCCTGTTCCAGTCGCTCCCGCAGCTCTCCGGCGGCCTTGTGGGTGAAGGTCACCGCCGCGATCTCCGACGGCCGCTCCCCCTGCTCCAGCAGGTGGAGGATGCGGGAGACCAAGGTCTTGGTCTTGCCCGCGCCCGGTCCGGCGATCACCGCCACCGCCCGGTCGGTGGCCTCCACGGCCTGGCGCTGGTACGGGTCCAGCTCCGGGGCGGAGGAGACGGCGGGCGTGTTTTCCTCCGGCTCCGCAGGGCGGGGGAGGGATTCGGCCCGGCGCTTCTGCTTGGGCGCGTCGCACTGGAAGAGGCTCACCTGGCCCTGAAAGGCCTCCCGCTCCTGGGGGGTGAGGAGGGTGCAGGCTCCGTACACGCCGTCGTAGCCCGGGTCCCAGAGGACCTTGCCCTTGCGCAGGCGGCGCAGGCCCTCGGCCACGCAGGGCCCGGCGGCCCGCTCCACGTCCTCCAGCGGGCACTCCCGCAGGATGTAGAACTCGGGACCCAGGGTGTGAAGCAGCTCCTCGTACCGGCGCTGATTTTGCTTGGTGTCCGGCCCGCCGCCCAGGGTGGCGGACAGCAGCTCGGGGAGGGGCATCAGCCGCTCCCACTTGGGGGCCCGGGGGCGGACGTACCCCTCCGGGCGGTCGGCCAGCTGCTCCACCCGGTGGAGCACGCCAGTGGTGAGGCGTTTGCCGCACACCGGGCACTTGCCGCCCGCAGCCACGGCCTCGGCGGGGGAGAGGCACTGGTGGCAGTTCCGGTGGCCGTCGTAGTGGTATTTCCCCTCTTCCGGGAAAAATTCCACCGTGCCCTTCAGCCCACGGCCGGTGCGCAGGGCCTTTTCCAGGGCGGTGTAGGACAGGGGGATGTCCAGAAGGTCGGCCTCCCGGCCCAGCTTGGCGGGGGAGTGGGCGTCGGAGTGGGATACCAGGTGGAAGCGGTCCAGGGCGGAGAGCCGCCAGTTCATGGGGGGATCGGAGGAGAGGCCGGTCTCCAGGGCGTAGATGTGGTCGGTCAGGTCCTCGAAGCACTCCTCGATGGTGTCAAAGCCCGAAAAAGCCCCGAACAGGGAGAAATGAGGGGTCCAGATGTGGGCGGGGATGAAGATGGCGTTGGGGGCCGTCTCCAGGGTGATCTCCAACAGATCCCGGCAGTCCAGGCCCAGGATGGGCCGGCCGTCGGAGTGGATGTTGCCGATGGCCTCCAGCCGGCGGGAGAGGAGCTCGGCCGCCTCCAGCGAGGGCAGGAGGATGAGGTTGTGGACCTTGCGCACCTTGCCGTTCTTTTTGTAGATGGAGCTGATCTCTCCGGAGAGGACGAAGCGGGGGGCCTCCTCCACCGGCAGGGCCCCCGGCCGCACCCGGTCGGCCTTCAGGGTGTAGAGGCCGTCCTCGGCCTCCTCCAGGGCCTCGGTGAGCTCGGCCCGCCAGGCGGGGTGGGTGAAGTCCCCGGTGCCCACCAGATGGATGCCCTTCCGCCGGGCCCAGAAGTCCAGCGCGTCGGGGACACAGTCCGGGCTGGTGGCCCGGGAGTATTTGGAGTGGATATGCAGATCGGCGATGCGCATGGCGTTCCCCCTCTTTCCGGCGTTTTTCCAAGTATTATTGTTTATTATATCATAAATCGAAATGCTCCGGGGTGCAAGGCTTGCCTTTTTCAGGGTGTCCTCCTATAATAAAAGCAATCTGACACACCGGGAGGCATTGTGATGAAGCTGTCCATTCTGTATTTTTCCAAGACCGGACACACCCAGCGCATGGCAGAGGTCATCGCGGCGGGAGCGGCGTCGGTGGAGGACGTGGAGGTGCGCACCTTCCCTCTGGACGCCATTGACGAGGATTTCGTGAAGGAGAGCGGCTGTGTACTGCTGGGCACCCCCTCCTATCTGGCCTGCATGGCCGCACCGGTCAAGGACTGGCTGGACCAGGAGAGCGGCAAGTACGCCCTGGCGGGCAAGCTGGGCGGGGCTTTCGCCACCGCCGACTATGTCCACGGAGGCGGCGACCTGGCCATCCAGAACATCCTGACCCACTTTATGGTCCGGGGCATGATGGTATACTCCGGCGGCGGCTCCTGGGGCAAGCCCTACATCCACCTGGGGCCCGTGGCCATCAGCGAGGATCTGGAGCACTACGACGCCACCTTCCGCGCCTACGGCGAGCGGATGGCCCGTCAGGCCCTGAAGTGCGCCGGAAACTAAAAAATTTGGACTGAGCCCCTTTACAAATCGGAAAAAGACTGCTATAATAATCTAGCGCTTGAAAAAGCGGTATGCGTCCGTAGTTCAATTGGATAGAGCGTCAGATTCCGGTTCTGAATGTTGGGGGTTCGAGTCCCTTCGGGCGTACCAAAAAGAAGTCCTGTAACCACAAGGGTTACAGGACTTCTTTTTGCATTTCGGGAGCTGTTTTCCCTTACGTTTTCCCTTATACCGATTCCGGCTCCTCCAGCTGCGCCAGAAAACGGTTGATTTTATCGGCGCCCTCCCGGCGCATCTGCTGGGTGACATGCCCGTACGTATCCAGGGTAAAGGCTGCGGCATAGTGGCCGAGATTTTCCTGGACGGTTTTGATGTCGCAGCCGGACTGGAGGGAGAGAACGGCGTAGGAGTGGCGGAGGTCGTGGAACCGGAGTTCCGGAGCGCCGATGCTGGCGAAGATGCGTTTCAGATTCCGGTAAATCACGTCGTGCTTGATGTGGGTCCCCAGCGGATCGGTGAAGACGAGCCCGTCCGGATTGCTCCATGCAGGACCGGCCATCTGTGCCATTTCCTGCTGCAGAAGACGCTGGCGTTCCAGGGCCTCCACGGCCAGGTCGGGCAGAACGATCAGGCGGGACTTGTTGCTCTTGGGCGTCTGATACTGATATCCGCCCTGACTGCCTCCCAGATACTGGAGCTGCCGTTTGACCGTCAGGGTCTTTTGCTTCCAATCGATGTCCTGCCACTGCAGGCCCAGCAGTTCACTCTGCCGCATTCCGGTGAGCAGGTCCAACCGGTAGAGGTTCTCATAGGGGTGGCCCTGGATGGCCTGGAAGAACGCCTGCATCTGCCGGGTGTCCAGCACATGGATCTCGGCTTTGGAGCGCCTGGGCAGAACGGCCCGGTCGGCGGGATTGGCAGTCAGGTATCCGCAGAGCACGGCCTGATGCAGCGCACTGTGCAGGACGCCGTGGATGTTCTTGATGGTTTTGGGATTGACCTTCTGGCCCCGCATCGTGGCTTTGGTACTGCGGACGCCGTTCAGCAGCTTCTGGATCTGGATCGGGGAAAGGGAGGCGAGGGGAATGGACGCAATGGCCGGCTTGATGTGGTTGTCCACAATGCTCTGATAGGATTTGCGGGTGTGGGGTTTGGTGTTGACCAGATATTCCGCCATCCAGAGATCCAGCCACTCGCCCACGGTGATCTTGCTGGGCTCCCGATAGGTCCCCTTGTTGACCTCCGCGGCGGCGGCCTGCATCTGCTGGCGGACCTCCCTCTGGGTCTTCCCGGTAAAGGATTTCTGCACCTGCTTTCCGGTTCCGGGGTCAAAGCCCACGGTGAGCCGCGCCTCCCAATAGGTATAGGTCTTTCCGTTGCGGGTGACGGACTTTTTCCGGATACTGCCGGTGCCGGGGGCATTGCGCCCGCCGGAATTGGTTCTGGGCATGTTGTATTCCTCCTGTTAAGTGAAATCCCGGTTGAAAGGAGCGCCTACGCAACCTCCTCCAGAAACCGGAGCATCATGTGGCGAGGGACCCGATAGCGCTTGCCGACACGGATGCTCTCCAGCCGGCCGCTGTGGAGCAGCTCGTACGTGGCATTGCGCCCGATGCGCAGGACAGCGCACACATCGTCGATGGTGAGAAGCAGGGGCAGGTCCTCTTCCTGAGTGGGGACGGCGTTATGGTTCTGAGCGTTCATATTCCTTTCCTCCTTAGATAAAAGACAGAGTGGGAGCCGGGGCGGATGGACCGCCCCGGCCGGGTCAGCCGGTCAGCCGGCCAACCCCAGGTACTCCTCCAGCGCACAGCGGGGAACACGGAACGTGCGGCCGATGCGCAGCGAGCGGATCTGCCCGGAGCGCAGCAGGGCATACACCAGATGCCGGTCGATGCCCAGGACCCGGGCGGTCTCCTCCGCGGTGAGGACCAGGGGCAGGGTGTTGAGGTTGGGATACATGATGATTCCTCCTTAAAATCGGATATTTGAGGCATGAATTGGGCTTCTCTCTATATATAATATATTTTCCCTCTTGCTCTCAGGCCGGAAGTACATCGTTTCTGGAACGGCTCCGGGTGGCATGACATCCGCCTCCGGTCCGCAGAACGCCGCACTTGTCCGGTTCCCGGCGGAGCTGCGGCTGCTTCATCGGCTCCTTCCACGCGGACGGGAGATCTCCGGCTGTTCGCGCACCTCTGCCGCTCCGCCCGGCAGCTTATAAGGTTTCTTTATGATAGATTGGAATGGTCTCAAGCCGGAATTACCCCGCAGCTTGTCTCGGAAAATTTGGTCCAAACGGTTTTTCCGCCCTGCCGTAGGGGCCGTACCTGATGCGTCTCCAGAAGAGCATGGAAATCCGACCGTTTTCGCAGCTCTTTCCAGGATGATGGACTGATGTCCAACTGGGTGCGCAACTGGGAGAGCAGGATAGGTGTCCCATCCCAACCGGCCAGGAACTGCTGAAGTCTGGCGTAAGCGGTTGGTTTTCCGCGATAGGTCTTTTGGGTTTCGATGACCCGCATAACACAGTTCGGAAGAGCTTCCTGGACTTCGACCCGGCACTTGGGAAAGCGATCCAGCAGAAGATTCCACATGGCCCTTGGAGGGGCGAACAGGAAGACATGGAGTTCAGATGTACAGGTGCTGTCGCGCAGGGCACAGCGGTAGATCTCCTGCTCCAGCCGGGCAGCCAGATGGCGGCTTTCGTACTCGGCAACGGCGGGAAGATCCCGCAGTCCGTTGCGCCACGGCTGTGACTGGGTTTCCATATAAGCGCAGAGCTGCTCCAGCTGCTCCTGAAATCCCGCATCCTTCCAGGCTGCATAGGAGCGTTCCAGGTAGGACTCCGGATCCAGTCTGGGATAGCCCAACAGGATCACGTTGGTGCAGGTGCGAAACTGGTTGCTGCCGTTGGTACCGCCGAAGTAGGGGATACAGGGCGGCTCCTGTCCGGGCATCCGAACGATCTGTTCCAGGGCCTCTGCACTCAGCGACCGGGCAAAGTAGGCGCTGTGCTCCTTATAGCTGCACAGGAATGTTTTTCCGGGGAATTGGACCAGGAGTTCCTCGATCAGTGCGCACAGCCCCTCGGTCAGCCAGCTCTTCTGCATGGCAGCCTTGGAGACATTCAGCTTGGGATGGATAAAGAGATGAAAGGTTAAGTTGTGCATATCTCTGGGCGGAGAGGGGGAGAGGAACTGCAGACGTGACTGGTGGAGGTAGTCTCCATCCAGCTCTGCTGTGGCGTCAAAGATCAGCACTTGGTGACCTGTGAGAGCCGACATACCGTCTGTGGAGAAGGAAAGATGAAAGTTGCCAGCCTTGCAGAAAAGACAGGGGTTGCCCCGACAGAGGTGCTCGGCAACGTGCAGACAGGCCTGAAGCTGCCGGTTGTTCTGTCCCAGATGGCGGGCCAGACTTGCCTTGAGGGCTTCAAATTCGGCAGGAAGGGCATTGTGCAGGCGGTAGAAGCCGACCAACTGGTCCACGGTCTTTCCGGTTGGCAGCTGGATGACGGTGTCCCGGCGGATCTGCTGGAAGGGGACTTCCAGGGCAAAGTGGAGTTTGCTCTGCAGCTGCCCCACCTGGCGATCGCTCAGATTCCGGTCGCTGGTCAAACATTCCAGCTGATTGGAGAGGGCATTGATCCGCGTCTGATCCAGGGCCCAGATCTGAAACAGCTCCGGCTTCTCATCAAACAGAACAAAACGGCGGCGTACAAGCTGTCCGTCCTCCGTTTCCCGCAGGAGCAGCGTATCGAGCTGTTCAGACTGGCGCAGGCCGTAAAACCGCGCCTGGGTAGCGCCCAGGAGGAAGGTGCGTCTTCCGGCTTCCTGCTGGTGGAGCAGGGGACAGCTGCCGGCATAGGGGCACTGCTCCCCCGGACAGTCCTGATAGTCCCGGACATCCGGGTTGACACAGCGGCCGACCTTCTTACCGGATGCGGTCAGGCTTTGGAGGGGGACCATCAGAGGAGGAGCGGCATCCGGAAATGCGCTTTGGATCATCTGGTCGATGTCGTTCAGATCCTCCACCTTCTGCAGGATCAGAAGGATTCCGCCAAAGAAATCAGCCAGGGGATCTCCCTGCTGCTTCAAGGTACACAGGCTCAGGAGAAAGGCCCGGATCCAGGTGGATTTTCCCGCGCCGGCTCTGGCTGGAATGACCTGGATGCCGGGGGCGGAAGCGGAGAGGATCTCCTTCGTGCAGCGCCGCCAATAACCCATATCAAGGTGGGGCTGCAGCTTCTTCAGCTGCTCCATAATGAGGTCGGTCATCCGGTGGACCTGATAGCGGGAAAGGGGGAGGAAGTTCGCTTCTCCTTCAGGGTAAATTGGATGCAGGTGCTGAAAGCCATCCGGAGCGGCGGGAGTGGGAACCCACTTTTTGGAGGGGTTCCCAGTCGATGCTATCAGTCGATCGCGAGCAGACCCCGTTTCTGTTGCCGTATTTTGTTTTGCTTTTGCAAGCTTCTTTTTGAGACGTTTTGAAGGCATATTGCAGATATCCTTTCTTTTAAAAGAGGAATTTCAGAACTTTTCTGACAAGTGCCTTTGGCAAAAACCGGGGCAGGGTATCTTGCCGTAAGGCAGGGGTCCCTGCCCCGGTTTTTGCCTGGTCAGGAGAGGTTCAGCAGGGCTGCCGGGACGGCCACGACATAGGTGTTGTCGCGCTTCCCGAGGCCATAGAGGTCGTACCGGTACCGGCTTCCGGCGCTTGGGGCCTTGATGAGCTCCCGCTCGACCAGAAGCTTTTGAAGGGCTTTCTCCCAGCCCTCTTTTTGGAAGAGTGTGGAGTCGATGGCCTTGTCCTCACGGACCCATTTACGGTAGGCCTTGGCCCACCGGTCCTCCGGCATGACCAAATAGCGTTCGCCGGAGATCACCCGCCAAGCACCAAGGTACTTGTCGGCCTTCCGGAAAGGCTCGTCCAGTCCGGCAATGGAGGACTGTGCAGCCAGGGCCCTCATGGCTTCGAGGAAAACGTCCGCATCGTCTGCGTGCCGGATTGGCTGCTCCGGGAGCGGCTCCGGATCATAGATGTCCTTGATGGCAGAGCGGTAAGCGGTGAGCTCCTCGCTGGTCAGCAGATCGTAGTCCTCCATCTGGTCCAGAAAGGCCAGCAGCAGCTGGTGGCGAATGGCCTGGTTGAGCTTCTTGGGGTCCAGAATCACGGAGATGTAGCGGCCGTCCGGCGGACCGAAGGACTCCTTGGCGGCGTGAATGATCTGTTTGGCATGTCTGGATCGGGAGAGTTTTCTCCACAAATCGAGGATCAGAGAGATGTGCCCCCGTTCCTGCACGATGGTCTCCAAAATAGAGGAATTGTAGGCGGCGATCGCAGATGAGCGGATCTGCCGTCCCTTCAACTCGGCACAGCCGGCAGCATTGAGCAGCAGCACCGCGGCATCCTGAAGATAGGGAGCAGCCTCCTGCAGCTGCTGGCTGCTGGCCCCGATGACCAGTGCCGCAGTGTCTTGGTAGGGGCAGGGAATTTTCAGAGATGGGCATCCACCTCGGGGGATGTGGATTTTTGCCCTGGAAAAATCTTGAATGTGATGTGGGAGCGTCCGGTTTTTCGCGCGGTAGTCCAGAACCGCTTTGCGGCGGATCTTGATGCGCTTGTGCTTCCAGCGCTTCCGCGTTACCACAGCGCGCACCAGAGCGGTCAGGGCCTCTTCGATCTGGGGCGCGGTGGAGTGGAAGCTGGTGACCGGCTGATAGCAGGGTTCCAGCGCCCGGAGCTTGGTGCACCACATCCCACCCAGCAGGTCGGCCACCAGACTGAAGCCCACGCTGCGGTCCTGAAAAAGCTCACCCACCGACAGGAGGGCCAGGGCGCCAGCCCGGAAGTCCGCCACGGAGAGCGCGAGTTTGTGTCCGCATTTGTCCCGGGGGTGATGGTAGTTGGGCAGGTGGTGCGGGAGAGCACCACAGTCGAGAACGGTGCAGGAGCGGAGAAAGCGCTTGAACGCCTTGGCACGCGCTGCCTCATTGAGAGAGTTGAACTGGGGGATCTGGCGGCGAAGCAGGGCTTCATCCAGCTCTCGGTAGTGATGCTGCTCGAGGGTGTAATAGCGGGGACCAGTGTAGTCTTGAAGGCGAAGAATGGTAACCAATGACGAGTCCTCCTTAGAACGAAATTGCCGGCCGGTGTGCAATTATTCTACTGCAAATCTCGGGGTCTCACAATTGACAATGAGGATGAAAAGTTGTAGAATTATCTATAATTTAAAGTTAAAGATAGGTTAATTAGAAATATAGTGGGGGGATAGCCGGATGGAGATGCCGGAAGAAGTACAGAAACTGGTAAGGAGGGTTAGAGAGGAAAATGCCAACAAGGCACGTAGGAGTACCCTTCATCGGCGGCGCGGAAAGGAGACAAAGTTCGAAACAGCAGTCTCGCCATATGATCTGCTGGACAAAGAGGAAGCGGAAAATGTGTTGAAGTGTTGGAATGGGTTTCACGATGGGATCCCCTACCAAACCTTTCAGGAGTTCTACTCCAAAGATGCCTTCTGCCTGAGTACGAGTCTGTATGAATTGGGCGAAGAGAAACTTTTGGATTTGATTGCTGACCGAAGCTTTCTTTATCTGGAATATAACCAGCACATGAACAATGTGGATTGTCCATCTCTGTACGATGTGTGTACAAATCCTGAGTTTTATGACAGAGAAGAACGGACACTGGAGCAATGCTTCGAAGCTGGCCTGGAAAGCTGCAGACGCGAGAACCTCTCTGTGATCGATCCATCCGAGACCCGGGCTATTGAGATCTTAGAGGCAGCGTTCCAGGAGATTCAAAAGGAGGGGGGTCAGCCAATCACACATGAAATCTATGAAGAGGCCGTGTGGAGGAGGCTCGACGAAACCCGGGACGACTTAAGGCGCAGCGATGTGTTTCCGTGGCTCCGGAAGAGATTCTCACTACTCTTTGCCTATTGCAGAAGGAACATAAATGCAGAGCTTGCGTTGCAACAAGGTTTTCTTCCGACCAAGGCTCATCGGAGCGCATACCGTGAATGGATGGATCATCGTGAAGAGCTGCAGAAGGCCCTGGAACGGCGAAGAAAATACTTGCGTCGGTATGGTGCCTCTCCTGACGAACGGCCAAAACTGCATGTGGAATCCTTTGTGGTACCCATACAAAAGGAGCGGACCGATTACGGTGACCTGGAGAAGAAACTATCGATCCTCTTTCATGCTTATCTGGAAGAGGCTGCAACGCATGCTTATCAGAAGAAGTATGCAGAGTATGTGGGGCGTGACCCGATGGAATGGGTCCGTGAAACAGGAAGTGTACTGGAATACCTGGATCGATCTGTGCCGGAGGCGGATAAAGCGCTGGTGTTTTATCACCTGTTTACCAGCCAGACGCTGAAATTGGCCAGACATGGTCTGCGTTCTTACCGGTTTGGTCTGCCAAAAGAAGCAAAAAAAGCGAGGCTCCCCATAGAGAGCGTATCGGGGGTGATCTCACGCCGGAATATATGCAACATCAAGCTCTATGACCATCTTCTTTGGCTGTTTCAGCCGGAGGATCCGGATTATGCAAAGTTTTGCTTCTATGCCTTTACGGGATTTCAGTGGTACACTCATTTCATCCGTCCGGAACAGGAAGATGGGGCGCTTTATAAGCCAACGTTTCGTCTGGAACCGGATCGGGCAGACGGGGTAGATGAATTGGGCCATCTTTTGAGGCGGAATATTTTCTTTTGCTTCTCCACGAAATTTAAGTGGCTCACACCGGATGTCAACAACACGCCGGAGTGGGATGCCGAAACACTGGTAGACCTCCTGCTGTATGATGCGAATATCAAAGCATCCGCGTTTCGGCTTACAAATAAGATCCAGCGGTTCCTGGAGACGAAGGAAGGGCAGGAGGTGCTGGAGCAGTTTTCTATTGATCGGTGGCGATCGGATGGAGAGATTGTAAAGCTTCTCAATACGGTGTGTGAGAGAGAAGGGCTTACCTTTCGGGGCGAGGAGCGTATGTATGAATGCGGTAAGCCCAAATCGAAGAAGCGCTTGGTATATAGTCGATATCTGCTGGAATTTCAGCTGAAGGAGCAAATACATGCGGAAGGACGCAGAAGACTGTATCAGCTGGCGCAGAAGTACTTTGGGAATCTGTTCTTTTCCGACGATCCATTTGCGTTGAAATAGTACCTGAGCAAGGGAAGAGGCAGGGAGCATAAATGTCCTCTGCATGAATATGAAAGCAGGGTGGGGGAATGGCCGGAGGGGGGAAAAAATGATAACTCTCTTTCTTTTATAGAGAATTCCCCCCCCCCTCTTTAAAAGACACAAGGGCACCCATAACACAGTGCGGCAATACCTGTGTTATGGGTGCCCGGAACATGTATAGCTTCACGAACAGCGGGGAAAGAGATGGACTTGCGGAAGACTCGCATGCGGGTCTTCAAGCAAAGGCCGTCGCCTTTTCCCGCTGTGAAGTCTTCGGTAAGGACAGCGCTTTTCCCCGCTGTGAGGGAAGCATGTAAAAGAACGACCGGTTTAGCCCTCTGCGGCAATTCAGCCCATCAGGAGATTGGAATTGCTTCTGGACAGCATATATGAAAGCGACCGCAATCCGTTTCTGACCGGAATGAGGAATCTTGATGTTCGAGTAATCTTAATTTCTCCATGAAATAATAGGTTGTATTCATCCTAGTCAAAGCGTATAATAGAGACAGAAGGGATGTGATTACATGATGATCAATTCAAAAGCCATGGTATCGATCACGGATGCAAACCAAAATTTCTCGAAAGTTGCCAGACTGGTAGATGAGTGCGGTTCTGCTGTGATTCTGAAGAACAATGTGCCCCGTTACCTTATCGTAGAGTTTAGTCAGGCAGAACAGATGCAGGCCGCTACGGATGAGGACATCATGCAGATCTCAGCCCGCCTGATCCAGCAGAACCGTTCTGCCTATGAGGAACTCGCAAAGTGAAGCTTATAAGCAAAAGGCAGGTACTGTTACTCCACCAGCATCTGGTAGATGAAACAGGAGGCAGCCCCGGTTTGCGTGACGAGGGCCTTTTGGAGTCAGCGCTTAATGCGCCATTCCAGAGTTTCGGCGATACCAGCGCCTACCCCTCGCTTCAGCAGAAGGCGGCCCGGCTCTGCTATGGTCTGGTCAAGAACCACCCTTTTATCGATGGCAACAAGCGGATCGGCGCACATGTTATGCTTGTCTTTCTGGCCTTGAACGGCATCGAACTGTCTTATACCCAGCAGGAGCTGGTCAATATCATTTTGCAAGTGGCCGCCGGCGAAAAGAGTTATGAAGCGCTTCTCGCCTGGGTACTTGCCCATCAGTTGTAGCTCAGACATTCCCATTAGGGTTGATTCAGGGGCTGATATATGCCCAAAAGCGCAAATCAACCCTAATGGGATGTTTTTATGTATATCAATAGGCTATACTCCGGCGAGATGGGCTCAGTTTCCATCAAAGCTTTCCACCAGGAGCTGCACGGCGGTGGAAAAGCCCACCCGGAAGGCGTGCTCCAGCATAAGGTCCTCCCGCCGGGCACAGGCGTCCAGAAGCGCCTCCAGGAGCCCGGCATATTCCTCGGGGAACTGCTCTTCCAACTTGGCGACGGCCTCCGCCGCCTCCCGGTATGGGCGCCCCGGAGGGGCCTGCCGGCACACCTCCAGGGCGTCGTAGAGCCGCCGGATCATAGCTCCTCCGGCAGGCAAATGATCTGCCCATTCAGGCGGAGAAAGACCTCCGGGCTGTGAAAGCGCTTCTCATACCGGACCAACTGTTCCTCGCTGAGGCTCTCAAAGGAGCCGCTGTCCGGCGGGGCGGCGCAGAGGAAGAAGGTGCCGCACACGATGTCGTACAGGGTCCCGTCCTCCGTCCGCAATCCCCGGTTCAGGGGGAGGTCCAGCAGCTTCCCCTCGTCGTTGCACACCAGGGCCACCGGCTCCTCAAAGGGGTAGATGGCCTGGATGAGGCCTCCCACCGCCTGCTGCATGGCCTCCAGGGTGTCCGGCAGTTCCACCGTCCGGGGACGCTTCCCCGGCTCCACCAGCAGCACCCGGAGCAATTTCTCACCATTCCTGTTCATAGAGTACCTCCTCGATCTCATCGGTGGTAAAGCCCCGGGCCAGCAGGGCGTCGATCTCCCAAGGGGCGTAGCCCCAAGCGGCCGCCACACTTTTCAGCTCCCGAAGATAGGCCCGCTCCTCCGCCGCGGGCGTCTGCGGAACAGCGGCCCGGTGCCAGCGGCGGAAGGGGAGAGCGGTCCAGTCCGGCTCCGGCATGCGGAAGGTATCCACAGCTCTGGAGCCGTCCGGACTGAGTTTCAGAATCTCCCCGTCCGCCACTGGGACCTCTTCCTTCTTCTCCTTGGCCAGCCAGGTCCCCTGTAGCCCCAGCTCCAGGATTTCACGGGTGGAGGCGTAGAGGAAAAGGCCATGCTGCGGATAGTGATACAGGCACAGGGGGTTGTCCCCCTTGACGAAATAGAGCGTGTTCCCCTGGTCCAGCACCGTAAACGTAAACGAGCCCTCTACCGACTCCGCCATGTACTTCAGGCTGGAGAAGGAGAGGGCTTTCTTCTGCTCGATGAGCTGGACCGCCACATAGCTGTCCGTCTCGATTCTGGTGTTCGGGAGCTTCCGGCTGCGGCGCAGGGTGTCATCGTTGTGGAGCACCCCGTTGTGGGCCAGGGCAAAGCGGGTGCCGGGCACCATGCCGGGGAAGGGGTGGTTGTTGCACAGTCGCTCGGCGCTGCCCTGGGTGGCCATACGGGTGTGGCCCATCACCACCCGGGCCTCCTCCGGAAGGCGCAGGCGGAGCTTGTGGGCGGGCAGAGGCTTCTTGCGGATATGGAGCTTGCCGCCGGCGTTGTAGGCGATGCCGGTGGCGTCGGTGCCCCGGAGCTCACAGGCAACGGCCAGGGGCTCCAGGATGCGGGTGCGCTGCCGGGCGGTGAGGCTACCCCGGCAGTCCATCAGGCCAAAGAGACAGCACATCAGAGCTCCACCTCCCCCGCCACCAGCTCGTTGACGTAGAGCCGCCGCTCCTTCAGGTATTGCACCAGGTGGGGACACTGGCTGGGTTGGATGGCGGCCACAAAGGTGGTCCAGGCCATGGCCTTGAGCTCCTCGTCCGAGAGGTAGAGGGCGGCGTCGCAGATGCGGTCCACCAGCTCCAGGGTAGCCAGGACGGTGTTGCAGTTGAGGGTACCCCGGAACATGCGGAACTCCACCGTAGTGGGGTTCTGGAGGTTGATGCAGGTGTAGCGCCCGCCGTGGCGGCCCTTCTTGGCGAAGTCCAGGATGTCCATGGGCTGCTCCTTATAGCCGTAGCGGGCCGCCCAGCGGTCCAGCTGGCGCTGGGTGCGGCGGCTGAACTTCAGCAGCTCCTCCCAGTGTTTTTCGAAGAAGTACAGGATGCGGGCGATGGCCCCGTCCTGGTGGGCCTCGGTCTCCCCAAAGGCCCGGCGGCTCACGTGGATATGGAGGCCGCAGGTGCCGGGCCGGTGGCTGCGGTAGCCCAGAGACACCGCCTTCCGGCAGAGCTCCGCCCAGGGCATCCGTTGGAGCTGGAAGTCCAGGCTCATGGGGTGGGTCACCAGTTCCAGGCCCTCGTCCAGGGAGCCATCGTGCTTGATGTAGGCCAGGGACCCCGCCCGGTTGGCCACACAGAGCAGCGCCCGGGCGTTGTCCGGGTCCTCGCCGCCTTGGTCCATCTCCAGCTCCACACCAAAAAACCGGGGCCCCATTCCGTAGAACTGGGGCTCCGGTTTGTAGTAGTAGTCGTGGATGGGCTTGTCCCGGAAGAGCGCGTGGTAGCACTCCGGGCAGTAGGGCCGCTCGTCGTAGTCGTCGTCCTCCTGGTAGACGGCGGCGTCCTGGAGGAGGAGGACCCCGCAGCGCTCGCAGGAGGTGTAGTGGTTGTCGTAACAGTCCTGGCACAGGGGGTGGTCATCGGTGCCGGCGTTGTCGCCGGTCCAGATCCGCTCGCCGCAGTGGCGGCACAGCACCGTGTGTTCCTCCAGACATTCCGCGCACAGCTCCTGACCGTCAAATTGGACCTGCTGGTCCATGGGCAGCTCCCGGCCGCACCGGCGGCACTCAAAGGTTTCCTTCATTCTGACATACTTCCTATTACAATAAATTTGGACAGGAAAGCCGGGTAGCCAGTCCGGCTTTCTTTCCATCTCGTGCCTAAGCTACAATGAGAGGAGCAACT
>DYBS01000089.1:5966-8236 GCA_019418525.1 Clostridiales bacterium | reverse complement strand
GTCCTTCAGCTCGTGCAGCTCCAGCGCCGGCTGTTTCTCCCGGCGCATGGCCACCGACTCCAAGAAGGAGCGCACGCGGATGCACAGGGGGCCCTGGATGTCGCTCTCGTCCAGCTTGAGGATCAGGGGCGTCTTTCCCGAGATCTCCTTCATGAGGCGGATGATCTCGTCGGAGAGGTAGGCGTCGTGGCCGCAGCCGAAACTGACGATCTGCACGTACTCCAAATGTTCGTTCTCAGCCGCTAAAATGGCTGAAGAGAGCATCCGGGCGTGGAAATTGTTCACGATATCCAGCCGGCTCTTACTCAGATCCACCTGGCCGATCTCCGCCAGGGAATCGGCGGTCAGTACCGGGATGCCCATTCTTGTAAAGAGGTCGGGGAGATCGTGGTTGACCAGGGCATCGTTCTGATAGGGCCGGGCGGCCAGCACCACCGCAAACGTCCCGGCGCGGGTCACTTCCTCCAGAACCTGGCTTCCCCGCTCCTTCAGCTGGTGGTGGAAGCTCTCCTCTGCCTCATCGCCCGCTTCTATCGCCTTTTTGGTACACGTCTCGGAGATCTGGAAGGTCTCCTTCATATACCGAGCCAGCTGCCGGTCCCGGTCCTCTTGGGTATACCAGTGGAACAGTGGCGCGTCGTACGGGATGCCCCACAGCTCGGCGGGGTTGTCGGAATTGCGGACCACGATGGGGTACCCCTTTACCACCGCGCACATGGACTGGCTGGTCTGCTCGGTATTTTCCGAGGGCACGGTGGTGATGGAGGGCATGAAGATCCGGTCCACGTGCTTGGACGCCAGATTGCGCAGGTGCCCGTGCACCAGCTTGGCCGGGAAACAGACCGTGTCCGACGTCACCGCCGACAGCCCGCTCTCGTACATCTCCCGGGTGCTGGGGTCGGAAATGCGGACCTGAAAGCCCAGCGCGCGGAAAAAGGTGGTCCAGAAGGGCATGCTCTCCCAGAAAAACAGCACCCGGGGAATCCCGATGGTGATCCCCCGCTCGGGTGAGAGCGTGGGGTACGGGTACTGCTGAAGCAGCAGCTTCTGCCGCTCCCGGAACAGGTTGGGCACTGCGTTTGCCTTCTCCACCCGCTCCCGCAGCTGCTCCCTCACCTGGGCGTCCTCCGGGCGCCCCAGCACGGTGCCCCGCTCACAGCGGTTGTTGGTGATCCAGGTGTTCCCGTTTGCAAAGGTGAGGATGGTGCGCTTGCAGTGGTTCTGACAGAAGGGGCAGGGAGAATTGGACTCCTGCCGGTAGGAAAAGCTGTCCAGCTCGTCCAGGGGCAGGAAGGTGTGCCGCTGCGGTTCCTTCCCATGCTGCTCCTTGGCGATAAGCGCCATGCCAATGGCGCCCATGATGCCCGGATAGGGCGAGCGGAACACTTCACGGCCCAGGTATTCCTCCATGGCCCGGACTACTGCATCGTTCTCGAATGTGCCGCCCTGTACCACGATCCGGTCGCCCAGTGAGTCCAGGTTGGAGACGCGCACCACCTTGGTAAAGACATTCTCAATGATGGACCGGCACAGCCCCGCCATGATGTCCTCCGGCTGTCGGCCGTTGCGCTGCTCGGTGATGATGCTGCTGTTCATGAACACGGTGCACCGGCTGCCCAGAGCCGCCGGATGCCGGGAGGAAAAGGCCACCTCCGCGATCTGTTTCGGGGGGATCTGGAGGGAGGAGGCGAAGTTTTCCAGGAAGGAGCCGCAGCCCGAAGAGCAGGCCTCATTCATCAGGATGTTGGTAATGACCCCGTGGTCCATCCAGATGGCCTTCATGTCCTGGCCGCCGATGTCCAGCAAAAAGGTGGCGTCGCAGACGTATTTCTGCACCGCTCGGGCGTGGGCCACCGTCTCCACCGTGTGGTACTCCGCCTGGAAAGCCCGGGCAAAGAGCTCCTCGCCGTAGCCGGTGGTGCCCGCCGCCAGGATCTCCAGTCGGGCCCCCGCCTGACGGTAGCGATCCCGCATAGCGATGAGGGCCCGCTTGGCCACCATCAGCGGCTCGCCCTCGTTTGGCGCGTAAAAGTAGTCCAGAATCTCCTCGTCCTCTCCAATGAGGACGAATTTGATGGTGGTGCTGCCCGAATCGATGCCCAGATAGCCCCGCACTGTCTCGCCTCTCTGCGGCTCCTTCCGCCGCAGAGGCCGGGTGGCATGGCGTGCGCGGAACTCCTGTTCCTCCTCCTTGGACGCAAAAAAGGGCCGGGCTTCCCGGGAAATATCCTCCCGGACCTGCTCCCGCTCCTGTTCCAGAAAGGCCGCGT
>DYBS01000089.1:1012-5956 GCA_019418525.1 Clostridiales bacterium | reverse complement strand
CGGAGGCGGTGCGGCTGTCCGTCTCAAACATGGTTTTCAGCGAAATGGCCGCGCCGTAGGCCACCATGAGCTGTGGGTGCTCCGGACGCAGGATCTCCTCCTCCGAAAGGCCCAGCCGCTGGGCAAACACCCGCACCAGCACAGGATTAAAGGTAAGCGGACCACCCTCAAAGGCCACAGGCCGCCGGATCTCCACCCCCTGTGCCAGACCGCCGATGGTCTGCTTGGCGATGGCGTGAAAGGCCGAAAGGGCCAGATCAGATTTGGCCACGCCCTGGTTTAAAAGGGGCTGGATGTCCGTTTTGGCGTACACGCCGCACCGCCCCGAGATATCGTAGACGCAGGTTCCCTGCTCTGCCAGGGCGTTGAACTCCTCCACCGGCACCTTCAGCACCGAGGCGATCTCGTCGATGAAAGCCCCGGTGCCTCCGGCACAGCTGCCGTTCATGCGCATGTCCGCCACCTGGAGGGTCCCGTTTTCTTCGTCGGTGCGGAAGAAAATCATCTTGGCGTCCTGGCCGCCCAGCTCAATGGCGCTCCCCACCGAAGCGTAACGCTCCTGAAGCGCGATGGCGTTGGCCGTCACTTCCTGTATAAAAGGTGCGCCGATCCGTTCGGCCACCGGCTTGGCACCCGATCCAGTCAGCGCCAGCCGCACCGGCGTGTCCGGGAAGGACTGGGCAAACCGGCCCATGGCCTGTACCACGCTCTCCATTTGTTTGGCGTGGTGACGCCGGTAATCGGAGTACACGATCGCTCCATTTTCCGAATCCACCGCAGCGATCTTTGTTGTGGTGGACCCCACATCCATTCCGACCAGCAACACCCGGCTCGGTTTCTGCTCTGTCTCTTTGCTAATCATGCTCTGTCTTTTTGCCTCTTCCAGTCAATCAAATGGTGATATATAGAATTATTATCACAAATTCGACAAAATGTCAATTCGGCCTCTGACTTGATCGTTCTGTGTATTCGTGAATGGAATTTTTTTGATATGGCGTCAAAAATGTTCTGGAATATTCCACAAATCCCCCCGCTCCCCGACTGAACTTTATATCCGATACGGTATTTTTTCTTCTATATGTATTTTGAAAGCAGCGGTGGTATTCTATACAGAATGCAATTGCAATTAGAAATGCCTTCCAAGCCATGCCCTCCGGGAATTCTGCATTATTCTCTCATACTGCTCAATTTTTACTATGATTTCTCTTTATTTTTTGCGCGAAATAACTGATAATCCTCTTTGTTTATTGCTGTATCAGATCCTTTTCCCTTAATTATACAAATAGTTTTTTACAAATATATATTCATTACATCCAGTGCTTCAACCCTGCTTCCGGCATGGAGCGCCGCTCCCCTTCATATGGATAGATACCGGAGGTGATACGCGTTGGAACACGCACAGCGAGCCATCGTCTGCGTTCTGCTGGAACGGCTCTGTGCCCGGGGCCTGATTGCCCGGAGCGACTGTACCCGGGCGGTGGAGTTGGTTCACTCCGCCCGGGATTTTCCCCAGCTGCTGCGGCAGCCCCAAGTACCAACGAGAGAGGAGGACGCACATGGATCTGCTCCGGGCTCGCAGTGAGCTGAGAAACGGCCGTTCCATCTTCGACCTGCCTCTGCGGGTGACCTTTTACGCCCGGGTCTCCACTGATCGGGAGGAGCAGCTCAACAGCCTGGGCAACCAGGTGCAGTACTACACCGAACTCATCCGCTCCAAGCCCGCATGGACCTATGTCCAGGGCTACATCGACGAGGGCATCAGCGGCACCAGCACCCGAAAGCGGGACAGCTTCCTGCGGATGATCCGGGACGCCCGGGAGGGCCGCTTCGACTTCATCATCACCAAGGAGATTTCCCGTTTCTCCCGCTCCACTCTGGACAGCATCCAGTACACCCAGGCGCTGCTAGAGTGCGGCGTGGGGGTGCTGTTCCAGAACGACAACATCAACACCCTAGACCCGGACAGCGAATTCCGGCTGGTGGTCATGGCGGGAGTGGCCCAGGACGAGGTGCGCAAGCTCTCCGAGCGGCTGAAATTTGGCTTTCGGCAGGCTGTTCAGAACGGCCATGTGCTGGGCAACGACAAGCTGTGGGGATATGATAAGAAAAACTGCGTCCTCACCATCAATGAGCCGGAGGCTCAGGTAGTCCGCCGGGTTTTTCACCTCTACGCCAACGAGGGCCTGGGCCTTCGCCGCATCTCTCAAACGCTCTATGATGAGGGCTTCACCAGTCGGAAGGGAAACCCCTTCAACGTGCTGACCATCCGCAACATGCTGGAAAACCCCAAGTACAAGGGCTGGTACTGCGGCCACAAGAGCCAGACTGTGGATTACCGCAGCAAGCGGAAGGTGTTTCTGGACCGGAGCCAGTGGGTCATGCATCCCGACCCAGACATTCCGGCCATCGTGTCCGAGGAGCTGTGGAACCGGGCCAACGCCCTCTACCGGCAGCGCAGCCGGGAGATGATGGCCCACCAGAGTGCCGCCCAGTTCCACAACCGCTATCCGTACAGCGGTAAACTTCTCTGCGAGGAGCACGGCACCAGCTTCCACCGCCAGGTGCGGAAAAGCGCCGGTGGAGCGCAAGAGATCTGGCAGTGCCGGATGTACCGCAGTCGGGGCCGGTCGGGCTGCTCCGCCCCCCATCCCCACACCACAGAGCTGAACCAAATTTTAGCCCCGCTGTTCCGTTTTTTGACACCTGACCCGGAGGCTATCGCGGACACAGTGCTCTCCTTCCTCCGTGCGGCGGCGGAGGAGCAGACCCGCCCACGGGACCGAGAGCGGGTCCGGGCGGAGCTGTTGGCGCTCCGCGCCAAAAAGGACCGGCTGCTGGAGCTCAGTCTGGCGGACGCCCTCTCCGCCGACGAATTCCGGGCGCGCAACGACGGCTTCAACCGGCAGATCCAGGCCCTGGAGCAGCAGCTGGCCCTCTGGAAGGCGGAGGAAGAGACCCGTCAGCTCTCCAGGGAGCGGCTGGATGCCCTCAAAGCCGCTTTGGAGGAGGAGCTCTCCTTTCAAAACGGCGTTGATCCGGCTCTGGTAACCACTATTCTGGACCACATCGTGGTCCGGAAATGCAGTACAAGAGAAGAACTCCATCTGGAGATCCATCTGAAATCCGGCGGCCCTTTCGGGGTCGTTTTTTCTCGGCGGGATGGCTCCTTCCGCTTTACCCCTTCTTTACAATGTGGGCCACCAGGCGCAGATTGTGCTCGATGAGGCGGTCCCGAGCCTCCGAGTCCCCGGCCGCCATGGCCTCCAGACACGCGCGCTCCTCCTCCGCCTTCAGCGGACGGGGGAAGGAGCCCTCTCCCCCGGAGAGCCGCAGGGTCACAAACAGTCCATTAAGCATCAACAACAGCCATACAGGTAACATATCCGTTCTCCTCCCCATAATTCGACTACGAAAGGGTTCCTTTTCCATCTTATTCCTGCACGGCCCGTCCATATGCGTCCTCCTTCCCCCTTGTCCACGTCTTACGCACACAAACTTTTACGAAATTCACTCCTTCGTTTTATTGGAAACGTACATTTTCGACAATCTCTACCAGAAGGATTTACGAACGGAGTAAGAACGTATATAATTTAAGAAAGTTTTAAACTCGGAGCATTAGCGCCGTCGGAGACTGGAACCAAGGATAAATTAGGAGGCTGTCTTGTGAGTGCAACTGATGTGATCGCCATGTTTGGCGCTGTCGCAACCTTCCTGTTTGGTATGTCCACCATGACGGACGGACTGGAGAAGCTCTCCAGCGGCCGTCTGGAGAGTATTCTGGAACGTCTGACCAGCAACGTGTTCAAGGGCGTGCTGCTGGGCGCTCTGGTCACCGGTCTGATCCAGAGTTCAGCGGCCACCACGGTCATGTGCGTCGGCTTCGTCAACGCCGGTATCATGAAGCTCCGTCAGACCGTGGGCATCATCATGGGCGCCAACATCGGCACCACCGTCACCGCCCAGTTATTGAGCCTGGGCGATATCTCATCTGACAACCTCCTCCTCTCTTTGCTCAAGCCCCAGGTGCTGGGCCCCATCCTGGCCACCATCGGCATCATCTTTTATATGTTCATCAACAGCGGGCGGAAAAAGTGCGTGGGCCAGATCGTGCTGGGCCTGGGCCTGCTGTTCATCGGCATGAAGACCCTGGAGTCCACCGTGGCACCCCTTCAGGAGCTACCCCAGTTCCGCGAGATGTTCGTGGCCTTCTCCAACCCCTTCCTGGGCGTGCTGGTGGGCGCCCTGGTCACCGCCCTCATCCAGAGCTCCTCGGCCTCTATGGGTATTTTACAGGCCATGAGCTCCACCGGCGTAGTCACCTTCAACATCGCCATCCCCCTTATCATGGGCCAGAACATTGGCACCTGTATCACCGCGCTGCTCTCCGGCATCGGCGCCAGCAAGAACGCCAAGCGCACCGCCTGCCTGCACCTCCTCTTCAACGTCATCGGTACCATCTTCTTCCTGCTGGTGCTCTATATCGGCAACGCCATCTTCCACTTCCCCTTCTGGTATGACGTCCTGAACCGCAGCAACATCGCAAACCTGCACCTGGGCTTCAACGTCTGCTGTACTGCCCTCCTGCTGCCCTTCAATCGGCAGCTGGTCACCCTGGTGGAGCACATCATTCCCGGCGACACTGACGAGCGTGAGGTCTCCGTGCTGGACGAGCGTTTCCTCTCCTCCCCTTCCCTGGCTCTGGAGAAGTGCCACGACGCCGTGGTGCAGATGGGCCTGTTCGCTCAGGAGAACTACCGCCTGGCGGTGGAGCTGCTGGACCACTACGACGCCAAAAAGCAGGAGCGCCTTAATGAGACCGAGACCGCTCTGGACAAGCTGGAGACCACCCTGGATAACTACCTGGTCCGGCTAAGCGACCACTCCCTCAGCGCCGAGGACAGCGCCAAGGTCTCGGAGCTCCTGCACACGCTGTCCGACTTTGAG
>DYBS01000089.1:0-1002 GCA_019418525.1 Clostridiales bacterium | reverse complement strand
CATCGGCGACTACTCCGTGAATCTGTCCGAGGCCGCCTCCATCGTCCACGACCGGGGCATGACCTTCTCCGCCGCCGCCAAGGCCGAGCTCAACGCTATGACCTCCGCGGTGGATGAGACTATCGACAAGGCCATCGACAGCTACACCAAGCGCTCCCGGGAGCTGGCCCTGGAGGTGGAGCCCATCGAAGAAGTGGTGGACCTGATGCGGGACGAGCTGCGCAGCCGCCACATCGAGCGGCTGAAAGACGGCAAGTGTACCGTGGAGCTGGGCACCCAGTATCTGGAGCTGCTCATCAATCTGGAGCGCATTTCCGACCACTGCTCCAACATCGCACTGTACATCGTCCGGGAGACCGCCGCCAAGGACTCCCTCATCCGCACCGATTCTCACGCCTACATGCACGCCCTCCACCACGGTGAGGATCAGGACTTTGACGACATGTTCCAGTTCTACCGGGACAAATATTACGCACCCATCGAAAAACCCCTGGATTGATGCAAAACGGCCTCCCTGATTTCCTTCGGGGAGGCCGTTTTTTACTTGTCCTTGTAGTACTGGATGAGGGCCTGGGTGCCCTCGTTCTCCAGGCCGCGGCGGGCCAGCTCCTCATAAAGGGCACATACCGTGTCCAGCATGGGCAGCTCCACGCCCCGCTGGGCGCTCTCGTTCTGGATGATCTTCATGTCCTTAATGAAATGCTTGATGAAAAAGCCGGGGGCGAAGTCTCCCGCCAGCACCCGAGGGGCCATGTTGGCGATCTGCCAGCTTCCCGCCGCGCCGCCGCCGATGGCCTCCAGCATGGCCTGGGAGTCCAGGCCTGCCGCCCGGGCGTACCGCAGGGCCTCGGTGTAGGCGGCGGTGGCCCCTGCCACGGCGATCTGGTTGGCGGCCTTGGTGTGCTGGCCGCTGCCGGCTTTTCCCATGTAGTGGAGCCCGGTGCCCATGCAGGAAAGCAGGGGGCGGACCTCCTGGAAATCGGCCTCTTCGCCGCCCACCAT
>DYBS01000088.1 GCA_019418525.1 Clostridiales bacterium | reverse complement strand
CTTCTTATGGGTTGCAACAACGGTTGGGGCGGTAACTGCCTTTGGATCCTCGTGCTCATCCTGATCCTGTGCTGCTGCTGCGGCAACGGCGGCGGCTGCATCTGCGGCGGCAATGGCGGCAGCAGCAACGGTAACGGCGGCTGTGGCTGCGGCTGCTGATCTCCGTCCATAGCCACCAGGCCAAAGCAAAGCGCCCCCTCTGCCCGATGGGCAGAGGGGGCGCTTTTCGTCTGTTTACAGGGCCCGGCCGTACTCGCTGCGCAGCAGCTCCTCGTCCCCCAGGGCCCGGTCGATGGCCTCCAGCATGGCCTCCCGGTCCTCGGGGAGGCCGCCCTTCAGGGGCAGGTAGTTGGAGGCGTGGTCGCTGGTGAAGTGGAGCGGGTCCACCGTCAGTCCGGCCACCAGGCCGCGGTTCTCCAAAAGCGCCTCCCGGCCGGTGATGAGCTGGAACTCCCCCCGCTCCACCTGGTCGCCCAGCTCGGTGCCCGGCTCAGGCAGGTAGGTGAGGGCGGACAAATGCCGGGGCTTCATGGCGTTCATCATCTCCACCGTAGCGGCGATGTGGCGGCGGGAGGGCTCTCCCGGCCCGGCCAGGCCCAGAATCACCATGACCCACAGGTCAAAGCCCGCCTCCCGCAGGCGGATGCCGGCCTCCAGCATCTGCTGGGCGTTGACTCCCTTCTTGATGGCGTGGAGGAGCTGGTCGTCTCCCGTCTCCACCCCCAGGTACACCCGGTAGAGCCCCGCCTCCCGCAGGCGGCGCAGGTCCTCCGGCGACTTGGCCAGGGTGGACCGAGGCCCGGCGTAGGCGGTGACCCGCTCCAGGTCCGGGAAGGTAGCGTAGAGCTTCTCCAGAATGGCCAGCAGCTGGTCCATGGGCATGACGATGGCGTCCCCGTCGCAGAGGAACACTCGCTTCACGCTCCGGCCCAGGCGGTCATAGTAGGCCTTGGCCATGGCGATGTCCTCAAAGATGTCGGCCAGCGGGCGGATGTGGAAGCGCTTGTCCTTGTACATGCCGCAGAAGGTGCACTGGTTATGGGAACAGCCCACCGTCACCTGCAAGAGGTAGCTCTTCCACTCTCCGGGGGGCCGGTAGATGGTACCTTCGTAGCGCATATTATGCCCCCTCCCCTCTCGTCAGCCGACGGAGGGCCTCCACCAGGGCGTCCATCTCCTCTTCCGTACCGATGGTGATGCGGAGATGGTCCACGATGCGGGGCTGGTTCCACCAGCGCACCAGGATGCCTGCCTCCCGCAGGCCGTCCAGCAGCTCCTTGCCGCTCCGGCCAGGGAAGCGGACGAAGAGAAAGTTGGCCTTGGAGGGGCAGACCTCAAAGCCCAGCTCGCTGAGCCGCCGGGCGGTCTTCTCCCGGGTGGCGGCGATCTTCTGGCAGGTTTGGGCGAAATAGGCCTCATCCTCCACCGAGGCCTTGGCGGCCGCCAGGGCCACCCGGTCCAAGGTGTAGGAGTTGAAGGAGTCCTTCACGCAGCGCAGGGCGGCCACCAGATTGGCGCTCCCCACAGCGTAGCCCAGGCGCATGCCCGCCAGGGAGCGGGACTTGGACATGGTGCGCACCACCAGCAGGTTGGGGCAGGTGTCCAGCAGAGACAGGGCGGTTTCCGTACCGAAGTCCACATAGGCCTCGTCGATGACCACCGCCACCTCCGGGTTGCCCTTGCACAGCCGCTCCACGTCCTCCAGAGCCAGAGCCCGTCCGGTGGGGGCGTTGGGGTTGGGCAAAATGACGCCGCCGTTATTTCCCAGAAACTCCTCCACCGGCACGGTAAAGTCCTCCCGCAGGGAGACAGTGCGGTACTCTACGTCAAACAGCCCGGCGTACACCGGGTAAAAGCTGTACGTCACATCGGGGAACACCACCGGCTGCTCCGGCCCGAAGAAGGCGGCAAAGCAGAAGGCCAGGATCTCGTCCGAGCCGTTGCCCACAAAGACCTGCTCCTCCCCTACACCGTGGAACTTCGCCAGCGCCGCGCGCAGCTCGGCGGCCTCCGGGTCGGGGTAGAGCCGCAGGTCCCCGTTGGCGGCGGCGCGGATGGCCTCCAGCGCCCCGGGGGCGGGCGGATAGGGGTTTTCATTCGTGTTCAGCTTGATGAACGTGCGGCCCCGGGGCTGCTCCCCCGGAGTATAGGGGACCATGTCCCGGATGCGGCTGCTCCAAAATTCTTTCATGCCTGTCCCTCGGTCCGTTTGATTTTTTTGATACTCTTCTCCGCCTTGCTGCGGGGAATCATCAGCTCGTGCCCACAGCCCTGACATTTCAGGCGGAAATCCATGCCCACCCGCAGCACCAGCCACTCCCGGCTGCCGCAGGGGTGCTCCTTTTTCAGCTCCAGAAGGTCGCCCACCCGGACGTCCATGGTCCTCTCTCCTTTCCCGCGCTGGAAAACCAGGCGGTGTCCAATGACTACCTCACATTATAAATTCCCCGCGCTCCCCTGTCAATTCCCGGAAGAGAAGCGCATATAGTGTACGGAATCTCGCGCTGGAAGCGGAAAGGATCTGGTGGATGTGACATGCTGCTATCCCCCCGAGGGGCACCTTCTCAACACCGCGGAAAACCGGGCCGCCTGCGCCTCTCCTGAGGGCCTGCGCCGGGCCATGGAGGCACAGGCCGTTCTGGAGGGCACCGCTCTGCTGTGCAGCGCCGGACATGACCTGGAAGTGGACCTGGGACACGGCCTGCGGGGCGTCATCCCCCGGGAGGAGGCCGCCCTGGGCATCGCCGAGGGCCACACCCGGGACATCGCCATCCTCTCCCGGGTCGGGCGCCCCGTCTCCTTCGTGGTGGAGGAGCTGGAGGAGCGGGACGGCACGTTGTGCCCCCGGCTCTCCCGCCGCAAGGCCCAGCGCCGGGCCCTGGACGCCCTGCTCACCTGCCGCCCCGGCACCATCCTCCCCGCATCCGTCACCCACCTGGAGCCCTTCGGGGCCTTCGTGGACCTGGGGTGCGGTGTGCCCTCCATGATCGGCATCGAGCATATCTCCGTCTCCCGCATCGCCCACCCCTGCCAGCGCTTCTCCGTGGGCCAGGACATCTATGTGGTAGTGCAGGATCTGGACCGGGAGCGGGAACGGCTCTACCTCACCCACCGGGAGCTGCTGGGCACCTGGGCGGAAAACGTGGCTCCCTTCCAGCCCGGCATGACGGTGGCGGGGACCGTGCGGGGCATCAAGGACTACGGCGCCTTCGTGGAGCTGACCCCCAACCTCTCGGGCCTGGCCGAGCTCCAGCCCGGGCTGCGGGAGGGGGAGCGGGTGTCGGTCTACATCAAGTCCATCCTCCCCCACCGGATGAAGATCAAGCTCCAGGTCATCGGCCACCTGCCCCCCGCGCCCCCGGCTCCCCTGGTCTATTACCAGACCCAGGGCCGCATCACCCACTGGCGCTATGCCCCTGAGGGCTGCACCCGGGTGGGCGGCGAAACTGTATTCCTGGACTAAGCCAAAAGGCTGGCGGAAAACGTCCGGATGTAGTATACTGAATCCTGCGGCGCAACCACTCCACCTACTCATCGCCGCAGGAAGGATGTCATATTATGCCAAAGAAGCCGCCCAAGGGCTTTCGCCACGTGGAGCACCGGCGGGCCATGGCGGTCCTCTATACCCTGCTCCGCCTGTCGGTCATCGGGATGCTGGTGGCCCAATTTTTTAATGGAAACTATGAAAACGTCTTTCTCTGTATCCTCACACTGATCCTCTTCATCCTCCCCTCCCTCATCGAGCGGCGCTTTCGGGTGGATCTCCCCGACACGCTGGAGATCATCATTCTCCTGTTCATCTACGCCGCTGAAATTTTAGGGGAGATCCGGGCCTACTACATTATCTTCCCCTACTGGGACACCATGCTCCACACCCTCAACGGCTTTCTCTGCGCCGCCATCGGGTTTTCGCTGGTGGACCTGTTCAACCGCAATGAGCGCTTCTCCCTCCACCTGAGCCCGGTTTTCATGGCCGTCACCGCCTTTTGCTTCTCCATGACGGTGGGCGTAGTGTGGGAATTCTTCGAGTTCGCCATGGATCAGATCTTCCTTTTCGACATGCAGAAGGACACCGTCCTCTCCACCATCTCCACGGTGATGCTGGACCCCAATCAGGGCACCCTGGCCATCCCGGTGAAGGACATCACCGACGTGATCCTGGTCCACGCCGACGGCACCCAGACCGCACTGGGGCTGGGCGGATACCTGGATGTGGGGCTCCATGACACGATGGCAGACCTGTTTGTCAATTTTATTGGCGCGCTGATCTTCTCCATCCTGGGCTTCTTCTACGTCCGCAGCCGGGGCAAGGGCCGCTTTGCCCGGCGCTTCATCCCCCGGGTGGTGAACCCTGAGGAGCATCCCGACGCCTGACAATCCATCGCCCCCCGGCCGTTGGCCGGGGGGCGATGTGCGTTTTTCGGTTAAAAAAGAACCCGCTCCCCCTCCAGATCCAGGAGGATCACCTCCAGGCTCTGTTTCCGGGCGTAGGAGATGGTGTACATGGTGCCGCCCAGCAGCCCGTCGTACACCGCCAGCAGCCGGGAGGACCGGTCCACCATATACCGGTTGCGCCGGAGCATGCAGCCCCGGTCGTAGTGGTGCTGTACCATTGTCTCCAGGTCGCAGTACCCCACCAGCTGGAAATACCGAGCCCGGTCGGCGTCGCTCCAGCGGGCGGCCTGCTCCTCGCAGGGGATGGCGGCCTCCACCGTCACGCCGCTGCGCTGGTTCCGCAGCTCCAGAGCGGCCTCGCAGAAATAAAAGTCCGCGCCGCGGGCCATGCCGCAGATGAAATGCCGGTATCCGTCCCGGTAGGCCCGCTCCAGCTCCCGCCGCAGCTGCCCCTTCAGCGCCAGACAGCGGGGGTCTGCCTCGTCGCTCCGCCAGGGCAGCTTTTCCGGCCGGTGTCCGGTAAAACAGCAGGTATCCGCGCGTGTCATCGCCCCTCGCCTCCCTCTGGTGGTATCAGCACCATTGTAGTATATCCCACCCCGGAAGTCAATCAGAATCGAACATCTGTTTTCTACAACTTCCTCTTGCAATCTGCCGCGCCTTCGTCTATAATAGGGTCAGAACAACTGAATGAGATGTCTTCAGGGCAGGGTGAAAATCCCGATCGGCGGTTATAGTCCGCGAGCGCTCCCCGCGCAAGATCCGGTGTGATTCCGGGACCGACAGTGACGTGCTGATATGGCGCGAAGTCTGGATGGAAGAAGATGTGTTACACACACCTCCTGTTTGTGTTGACACCTGAAAGACATAGACTTTCAGGTGTTACAATGCAAAAGGAGTTGTTTTTTATGTCACAACCGAATACTGCCGCCGTACGTCCCAACAGCCGGACCCGCCTTCGGGTGCGTGCCCTCACCGTCACCGCTATGCTGTCGGCCATCGCCTTCGTGTTGATGTTTATGGACTTCGCGGTGCCTCTGATGCCCTCGTTCGTCCAGATGGACATCTCGGAGCTGCCCGCCCTGCTGGCCGCCTTTGCCCTGGGCCCGGTGTACGGCGCGGTGGTCTGCCTGGTCAAGAACCTGATCCACCTGACCATCACCTCCACCGCCGGCGCTGGTGAGCTGTGCAACTTCCTGCTGGGCGCCAGCTTCGTGGTTCCCGCCGGCCTCATCTACAAGGCCATGAAGTCCCGTAAGGGCGCGATCCTGGGCTCCATGGTGGGCGCGGTGGTCATGGCTCTGCTCTCCATCCCCATCAACTACTTCATCACCTACCCCACCTATGTGGTGGCCTACGGTATGCCTCTGGAGGGCATCATCGGAATGTATCAGACTATCCGCCCCTCCGTCAGCGGCCTGCTGGAGTGCCTGGTCACCTTCAACGCCCCCTTTACCTTCGTCAAGGGTCTGGTGGACGTGGTGCTGTGCTTCCTGATCTACAAGCCCCTCTCCCCCATTCTCCATAAGAACATCTGAGCTGTGCAATGCCCGCCTTCCGATGGAAGGCGGGCGTTTTTTACGCCGTATTTACGCAAAAAACCGCCCGCGCACCATGTGCGCGGGCGGTGGTCATTGTAACCAGATGAGCTTACTTCAGCTCGACCTTGGCGCCGGACTCCTCCAGCTTCTTCTTCAGCTCCTCGGCCTCGTCCTTGCCGACAGCCTCCTTCAGGGTCTTGGGAGCGCCCTCGACCATAGCCTTGGCGTCAGCCAGGCCCAGGCCGGTGATCTCACGGACAGCCTTGATGACCTTGATCTTGGCAGCAGCGTCAAAGCCGGCCAGGACCACGTCGAACTCGGTCTTCTCCTCAGCAGCGGGAGCAGCAGCGCCGCCAGCGGCGGGAGCGGCCATAGCAGCGGCGGACACGCCGAACTCCTCCTCCAGAGCGTGAACGAGCTCGCTCAGCTCCAGAACGGTCAGGCCCTTAACTTCCTCAATCAAAGCAGTGATCTTCTCGCTAGCCATGATAAGATACCTCCTAAATTCAATAGTATCAAAAAATATGTTCCCTTATGGGGTTGGGGCCTCAGCCCCGGGATCGCGGGTTTCCGCCTTACTCGGCGGCAGCCTCCTCGGCGGGAGCGGCGTCCACGGAGCCGCCCTTCTGCTCGCAGATGGCCTTCAGGACGATAGCCAGGCTGGTAATAGGAGCCAGCATGGTGCCCAGAACCTGAGCCTGCAGGACCTCCTTGGAGGGCAGCTCAGCCAGAGCGTTGATCTCGTCCAGGCTCAGCACCTTGCCGTCCATGAAGCCGGCCTTGATGGTGAACTTGGCGCCGTTGAACTGCTTGGCGAACTTGGCGATGACGCGCATGGGCGCGATAGGATCGCCGTGGCTCAGGGCCATGGAAGTGGTGCCGTTGAGAACGGAATCCATTTCCTTCAGCCCCACGTTGTCGATGGCGAAGCGCACCAGAGTGTTCTTCACAACCGCATAGTCCAGCTCGTTCTTGCGGCACTCAGCGCGCAGCGCGGTATCCTCGGCCACGGTGATGCCCTTATAGTCCACCAGGACGCCGCTGGAAGCGCTCTGCAGCTTCTCGGTCAGCTCGGCGACGATGGCCTGCTTCTCGCTCAGAACCTTTGCGTTAGGCATGTGGGATTCACCTCCAGAAAATAAAAAATGCTCTTCTCCTGCCCAAAGCACGAAAACAGCACAAAGAAAATTCTTCAGTTGCTGCATTCTCGGCGGGACTTATCGGAATGCCCGCTGTCTTTGAACACGCGAATTATTATATCACCCCGGACAGGCTGTGTCAAGCACAACCTGTCCGGAAATGATCTTTTTTTGCGGAACCACGCCGGAACAGCGCAGATCCGGGCTTGTCACGCTGCACACCCTCCGTAACGGCACACTGCTCCCCGCTCCGCCGGAAATGTCGCTTCCCCTGCGGGGTCGCCTGTTTTCCGGTCTGCGCGGCTCGCTGTGCGCCTGCTCCGGGTGTTACGCGCTTCTTACACCAACTTGGCGCCGTTGATCTTCACACCGGGGCCCATGGTGGTGGCGGTGACACAGCTCTTGATATACTGGCCCTTGGCAGCGGAGGGCTTGGCCTTGATGATAGCGCCCATGAGAGCGTTGAAGTTCTCGGTCAGCTTCTCAGCGCCGAAGGACACCTTGCCGATGGGGCAGTGGATGATGTTGGTCTTGTCCAGACGGTACTCCACCTTACCGGCTTTGATCTCCTTGACAGCCTTGGCCACGTCGGGGGTGACGGTGCCGGCCTTGGGGGAGGGCATCAGGCCCTTGGGGCCCAGGACCTTACCCAGACGGCCCACAACGCCCATCATGTCGGGGCTGGCCACGACCACGTCGTAGTCGAACCAGTTCTCCTGCTGGATCTTCTGCACCAGGTCCATCTCGCCCACGAAGTCGGCGCCGGCCTCCTTGGCAGCCTCAGCCTTGTCGCCCTTGGCGAACACCAGCACGCGCTGGGTCTTGCCGGTGCCATGGGGCAGCACGATGGCGCCGCGGACCTGCTGGTCAGCGTGACGGGAGTCAACGCCCAGCTTCACGTGCAGCTCGACGGTCTCGTCGAACTTGGCGGTAGCGGTCTTCACGACCAGGTCCATGGCCTCAGCGGCATCATAGAGAGTGCCCTTCTCGATCTTCTTGGCGCTCTCGACGTACTTCTTACCTCTAAACATTGCTTATCCCTCCTTCGCTCAGTCGCCCACCACGACGCCCATGGAGCGGGCGGTGCCGGCGATCATGCTCATGGCGGACTCGATGCTGGACGCGTTCAGGTCGGGCATCTTGGTCTCCGCGATCTTGCGCACATCCTCCTTGCTGATGG
>DYBS01000087.1 GCA_019418525.1 Clostridiales bacterium | reverse complement strand
GTTTTCATTTCGGTTCACCTGACTTTTCTCAATGTAGTGCGGCAAAGAATCTATCCCTTACTATAAAGAATTCCGGGGGAATTTGTCAAGTGGCACCTGGGGCCGCCCGCTCCATTTTTCCCTGGAAATACTCTTGACAAAGAAAAAAAAGTGCGGTACCATACTGTTCGCATCCGAACAATAAGGAAACGAGGTGGTCCAAATTCAGTTGCAATACGACTGCGGCGCATGGATCCACCGGCTCTCCCGGAAGGTGAAAAAGCGCCTCAACGCCACTCTGGCGGATCTGGACATCACCGCGGTGCAGAGCCGGGTCATCCACTATATCCTGGTCCACAGCCAGGAGGGCCCGGTCTACCAGCGGGACGTGGAGAGCGCATTTGAGTTCAGCCGCTCCACCACCACCGGCATTCTGCAGCTTCTCGAGCGCAACGGGTTGATCACACGGGAGAGCGTGGCGTGTGACGCCCGGCTCAAGCGCCTGCTCCCCACCCCCCGGGCCGCGGAGATCGACGCCCAGGTGGGGGAGTGCATCCGGGAGACCGAGGCGCTTCTGGCTCAGGACATCCCTCCCGAGGATATCCGGCGTTTTCTGGAGATCGCCGCCAAAATGTCGGAAAATCTGGACCGCTAGCGGTCCGTCCCTGTTTCTGGTCCGCACCGCCCGCGCGGACCCGGCACACCGGCACACCGCACGCCGTCAAGGGCGGTATCCGGGCGTCGCTGCGCCCGGTCAGATAAAAGGAGGTATTATGTTAAAAGTACTGGCCAAAAGCATCCGCGAGTATAAAAAACCTTCCCTGCTCGCGCCTGTTCTGGTCTCCGGTGAGGTGGTGATGGAGTGCATCATCCCCTTCCTGATCGCCAATCTGGTCAACCAGATCAAGGCCGGCTGCTCCCTGGGCGTCATTTTCCGCTATGGAGTCATTCTGGTAGTGATGGCCGCCCTGTCGCTGACCTTTGGTGCTCTGGCGGGCTCCGCCTGTGCCACCGCCAGCTGTGGCTTTGCCCGCAATCTGCGCAAGGATATGTTCTACAAGATTCAGGACTATTCCTTCGAGAACATCGACAAATTCTCGGTGTCCAGTCTGGTCACCCGTCTGACCACCGACGTGACCAACGTGCAGAACGCCTACATGATGCTGGTGCGCACCGCCATCCGCTGCCCCCTTATGCTCATTTTTGCCTTCTGTATGGCCTTCTACATGGGCGGCAAGTTGGCCTTCATTTTCCTGCTGGTCATCCCCATCCTGGTCTTTGGCCTGGTCATGGTCATCAGCCGGGCCATGCCCCTCTTCCGCAAGGTCTTTAAGAAGTACGACGCCCTCAACAACTCCGTTCAGGAGAACATCAAGGGCATGCGGGTGGTGAAGTCCTACGTCCGGGAGGACTATGAGAAGAAGAAGTTCAGCGTGGCCGCCGAGGACGTGCAGGCCGACTTCACCAAGGCCGAGCGCATCCTGGCCTTCAACTCCCCGCTGATGCAGTTCTGCATCTACACCGTCATGGTGTTCGTCATGTCCTACGGCTCCTATACGGTCATCACCTCCCGGGGACTGGATCTGGACGTGGGCCAGATGTCCGCGATGATCACGTACAGCTTCCAGATCCTCATGAGCCTGATGATGCTCTCCATGGTGTTCGTCATGATCACCATGGCCACCGAGTCTGCTCAGCGTATCGTGGAGGTCCTCAGCGAGGAGAGCTCCCTCCACAACCCCGAGCACCCCATCATGGAGGTCCGCGACGGCTCCATCGACTTTGACAATGTGAGCTTCAAGTACTCCAAGACCGCCAGCCGGATGTCCCTGTCCAATGTGGACCTGCACATCCGCTCCGGCGAGGTTATCGGCGTCATCGGCGGCACCGGCTCCTCCAAGTCCACCCTCATCCAGCTCATCTCCCGCCTGTACGACGCCACCGAGGGCACCGTAAAGGTGGGCGGCGTGGACGTGCGGGACTACGACCTGGAGGTGCTGCGCAACCAGGTGGCCGTGGTCCTCCAGAAGAACGTCCTCTTCTCCGGCACCATCAAGGAGAACCTGCGCTGGGGCAACCCCGACGCCACCGACGCGGAGATGGAGGAGGCCTGCCGTCTGGCCCAGGCCGACGAGTTCATCCGCCAGTTCCCCGCCGGGTATGACACCTACATCGAGCAGGGCGGCTCCAACGTCTCCGGCGGCCAGAAGCAGCGCCTGTGTATCGCCCGGGCCCTGCTGAAGAAGCCCAAGATCCTCATTCTGGACGACTCCACCTCCGCCGTGGATACCCGCACCGACGCCCTCATCCGGCAGGCCTTCCGGCAGTTCATCCCGGAGACCACCAAGCTCATCATTGCCCAGCGCATCGCCTCGGTGCAGGACGCCGACCGCATCATCGTCATGGACGGCGGCGCCATCAGCGCGGTGGGCACCCACGAGGAGCTCCTGCGCAGCAGCGAGATCTACCGCGAGGTCTATACTTCTCAGAACAAGGCAGGTGACGACGATGTCCAGGAATAAGAAACCCAACCAGCCTGGCACCGCCGGCGTGCTGGGCCGCCTGATCCGGATGCTCTTCCAGTTCTACCCCGTGATGATGCCGGTGGTCGTGGTGTGCATCATCTTCAACGCCGTGGTCAGCTCCCTCCCCTCCATCTTCATGCAGAACGTCATCGCCGCCGTGGAAGTGAGCTGGCAGAGCGGCGACTGGGCCGCGGTCTCCGGTCAGATCACCCACCTGGTGCTGCTGCTGGCCGTCTTTTACATCCTGAGCCTCATCGCCTGCTTCGCCTTCAACCAGATGATGGCCATCATCACCCAGGGCTCCCTGGCCAAGCTCCGTGAAAAGATGTTCAATGGCATGCAGGACCTGCCCATCCGCTACTTTGACACCCACAATCACGGCGACGTGATGAGCTACTACACCAACGACATCGACACCCTCCGCCAGATGGTGTCCCAGAGCTTCCCCCAGCTGCTCCTGTCCACCGTGATGGTGCTGACCGTGTTCGGCATTATGATTTATTACAGCCTCTGGCTCACCCTGGTGGTGGTGCTGGGCGTGGTGCTCATGACCCTGGTGGTGCGCAAGGTGGGCGGCGGCTCCGCCAAGTACTTCATCCGCCAGCAACAGGCTCTGGCTCGCACCGAGGGCTACATTGAAGAGATGATGAACGGGCAGAAGGTCATCAAGGTGTTCTGCCACGAGGAGGCCGCCAAGGAGGGCTTTGACGCCATCAACGACGCCCTCTTCTCCGACGCTGAGAAGGCCAACCGCTATGCCAACATGCTCATGCCCATCCTCATGAACATCGGCAACGTCCTCTATGTGGTGGTTGCCCTGGTGGGCGGCATCCTCCTCATCAGCGGCGCCCCCAACGTCAGCATCTCCGGCATGGCCTTCAGCATCAGCATCGCCGTGCCCTTCCTCAACATGACCAAGCAGTTCGCCAGCAACATCGGCCAGGTATCCAACCAGCTCAACGCGGTCATCATGGGTCTGGCCGGTACCCGGCGCATCTTCGCCCTCATCGACGAGCAGGCCGAGGAGGACGAGGGCTATGTCACTCTGGTCAACGTGAAGGAAAAGGCCGACGGCTCCCTGGAGGAGTGCGAGCAGGTCACCAACATGTGGGCCTGGAAGCAGCCCGGCGAAAACGGCGGCTTCACCTACACTCGCCTCACCGGCGATGTGCGCCTCAACCATGTGGACTTCGGCTATGTGCCCGAAAAGACTGTCCTCCACGACGTGTCCCTCTACGCCAAGCCTGGCCAGAAGGTGGCCTTCGTGGGCTCCACCGGCGCGGGCAAGACCACCATCACCAACCTCATCAACCGCTTCTATGACATCCAGAGCGGCACCATCCTCTACGACGGCATCGACATCCGCAACATCCGCAAGGCCGACCTCCGCCGCAGTCTGGGCGTGGTGCTCCAGGACACCAACCTCTTCACCGGCACCGTCATGGACAACATCCGCTACGGTCGTCTGGACGCCTGTGACGAGGAGTGTATCGCTGCAGCCAAGCTGGCCGGCGCCCACGACTTTATCACCCGCCTGCCCCAGGGCTATGACACCCCCCTCTCGGGCAACGGCGCCAGCCTCTCCCAGGGCCAGCGGCAGCTGCTGGCCATTGCCCGGGCGGCGGTGGCCGATCCCCCGGTGATGATCCTGGACGAGGCCACTTCTTCCATCGACACCCGCACCGAGGCCATCGTGCAGCGGGGCATGGACGCGCTGATGACCGGACGCACCGTGTTCGTCATCGCCCACCGCCTCTCCACGGTCAAGAACTCCGACGCCATCATGGTGCTGGACCACGGCCGCATCATCGAGCGGGGCAGCCACGACGAGCTGCTGGCCCTCAAGGGCACCTATTACCAGCTCTATACCGGCGCTCTGGAACTGGATTAAATCCTCATCTCCCTCCGACCTCCGGGCCGGGGGGAGATTTTTTTGTAAAAGCCCTTGACTTCAACAGCAAAAAGTGCTAAAGTGCAGATAACGATTTCTCCAGGAGGTACGGCTATGATCCGTCGGTTCGGCTATGCGTATGAGAGCTACCGCTACTATTATGGCAGCGGTCTGTTTTCATGCCCATAACCGGCCTGTCACACCGGACGGAGCCCACCTCACAGGGTGGAGACACACCGCCGCGGCAGCCCAGTTGGGCCGCCGCGGCTTTTGTTTTTCTTGAGAAAGGATGAGAACGCTATGGTCGTCATTATGAAACCCAATTTCACCCCCGAGCAGCTCCAGGAGGCCATCCAGGCCATGAAGGCCGGGGGCGTCCAGGTCAACATCTCCCACGGCGCTGAGACCACCGTCCTGGGTGCCGAGGGCAACGCCGCCCAGATCGACCAGGAGCTGCTGGAGCAGCTGCCCGGCGTGGAGAAGGTCATGCGGGTCACAGAGCCCTACAAGAAGGCTAATCGCAAGTACCACCCCGACGACACGGTGCTCCCCCTGTGCAACGGCCGCACCATCGGCGGCAAGCGCCTGGCGGTCATCGCCGGGCCCTGCTCGGTGGAGAGCGAAAGTCAGATCACCCAGGTGGCCCAGGCGGTCAAAGCCAGCGGCGCCGCCGCCCTGCGGGGAGGGGCCTTCAAGCCCCGCACCTCCCCCTACGCCTTCCAGGGTCTGGAGTGCGAGGGCCTCAACCTCCTCCGGAAGGCCAAGGAGGCCACGGGCCTGCCCATTGTCACCGAGATCATGGGCACCGAGTACATCGAGCTCTTTGAGGAATGCGTGGACGTGATCCAGGTGGGAGCCCGGAACATGCAGAACTTCGACCTCCTCAAAAAGCTGGGCAAGCGCACCACCAAGCCCATCCTCCTCAAGCGGGGCCTCTCCTCCACCATCGAGGAGTGGCTCATGTCCGCCGAGTACATCATGGCCGGGGGCAACCCCAACGTCATTCTCTGCGAGCGGGGCATCCGCACCTTCGAGACCTACACCCGCAACACCCTGGACCTATCGGCGGTGCTGGCGGTGAAGCAGCTCTCCCACCTGCCGGTGGTGGTGGACCCCTCCCACGCCTGCGGCAAGGCCTGGATGGTGGAGCGCATGTCCATGGCGGCGGTGGCCGCCGGGGCCGACGGCCTCATCGTGGAGGTCCACAACGACCCGAAAAACGCCCTGTGTGACGGGGCCCAGTCCCTGACGCCGGAGCAGTTCCAGTCCCTCATGTCCGCTCTTGACCCGGTGGCCCGCTGCGTGGGCCGGGAGATGTAAGATGAAAAAACGTCTGGTCATCGTGGGTCTGGGGCTCATCGGCGGTGCCCCTACCTTTCCGCTTCTCAGGAGGTTATTGCTATGAAAAAACGTCTGGTTATCGTGGGCCTGGGCCTCATCGGCGGCTCCATGGCCCTGGCCCTGAAGGGCTTTGAGGATTTTGAGATCGTGGGTGTGGACGTGTCCCAGCCCACCCTGCGCTTTGCCTCCGAGCACGGCGTGGCCGACTTCGTCACCGAGGACGCCGCCACCGTCCTGCCCGAGGCCGATGTGGTGATGCTGGCCCTCCATCCCCGGGGCATCGTGGACTTTCTGGCCCGGTACCGGGACCAGTTCAAGACCGGGTGTCTGGTCACCGACGTGTGCGGCGTCAAGACCGCCGTGCTGGAGGCAGCGGAGGTGCTCCCCGACACCGTGGACTTCATCGGCTGCCACCCCATGGCGGGCACCGAGTTTTCCGGCATCGAGCACGCCTTTGCCGAGATGTTCCAGGGGAGCCACCTGATCCTGGTCCCCCGGGAGACCAGCACGGCGGAGCACATCGCCCTCCTGGAGCGCCTGGCCGACCACATCGGCTGCCGGGACGTGTACCGCACCACGGCGGAGGAGCACGACGCCATGATCGCCTACACCAGCCAGCTCATGCACGTGATCGCCGTCAGCGTCTGTGATGACCCCATGCTCTTCACCTGCCGGGGGTTCGAGGGCTCCTCCTTCCGGGGCTGCACCCGGGTGGCCGCCCTGGACGTGGGGCTGTGGACCGAGCTCTTCTCCATGAACCGCCCCGCTCTGGTGGAATCGGTGGACCGGCTGCTGGAGTCCCTCACCGCCTACCGGGAGGTCCTGGCCGGCGGCGACGCCGCCCAGCTCAGCCAGAAGCTCGCCCGCTCCGCCGCCCGGAAACGGCAGATGGACCTGCCCGGCCCGGATCTGTTGGAATAATAAGAAACGCCGCCGGAGTGATGATCACTCCGGCGGCGTGCCGCTTACTTTTGCAAAATGTTCACCATATCCTCGGTGATATCGCTGGTGTAGGGGTTGAGCATCGTATTGAGGATGGACAGGGTCTCCTCAGGATAGAGCTCATAGCAGTAGGTCCAGCCCTTATAGGTGACGGTGCCGTCGCCCGGCAGGGTGGCGGTGGACAGATCGTTTGAGAGGTCGAACTTCAGCGCCGCCTCGGCAAACCACAGCATCTCGCCCAGCTGGAGATCGGTCTCCACATTTTCGGACACCAGGTTGATATAACCCGGGATATTGTCCGGCTGGGACAGAGCCTTCTGGGCGATGAGGGTGAGGATCTTCTGCTGGGTCTGGGTGCGCTCCACGTCGGTGTAGGCCACCTGGGTCTTGCCAGCGTTGTTGTGCCGGAACCGGCAAACCTCCATGGCCGCCTGGCCGTCCAAGTGGGTCATACCCTGCTGGAAGTGGATGTGCAGATCCTGGGTGGGGTCGTCGTAGTCCATATAGACCGGGATCTCGAAGTCCACACCCCCCACCATATCCACCAGCTTGGGGAAGGTCTCCACATCGATGGCCACATAGTAGTCGATAGGGATACCCAGCAGCTGGGACACCGTCTCCTTCAACTCATCGATGCCGTAATGGTAGGAGGAGTTGATCTTATAGTAGTGGTTGCCGTTGGGGCTCTCCCCCTCCACCAGGGTGTCCCGAGGAATGGAGACCAGCCCTGCCTTCTGGTTCACCGTGTCATACATGGCCACCATGATAGAATCGGCGTTGCCGCTGGTGGCGTCCGGACAGGTGAGAAGGACGGTGTAGGTCTTATCCTTCCGGGTCAAACCGTTGACCGTCACCGGCGTGTCCCCGCTCTCCGGCGCGGCGGTGCCTGTAACCGGAGCGGTTGGATTCGGAGCCATAGTGGGCTCCTTTTTCAGGACAATGAAGAAGAGGTACAGTACCACGACCACCGCCGAAAGTACCACCAGCAATCCGTAGAGCAGCTTTCCGATTCGCCGCAGCAAAGAAGGCCGTCTAGCCCGCCGGACGCGTTTTCCCATGGAGCCCGTACCCCTTTCCTTGTGAAAAATGCTTATGTCAACAAACAACAGAATTTAGTATAACGGAAAAAGCGCGCCTGGGCAAGCGTAAAACAAAATTTTATCTTTCCGTAAGATGATCCGGCCGGCATTGGAGGGCCAGCACCGCCGCCGTCAGAGAGTTGACCGCCCCCAGCAGATCGGACAGGAGCTGGTTCTGCTCCAGCAAAAGCTCCAGCGTCCGGGTCCGCTCCCCGGCTCCCGGCTCTTGGACCGGGAGAGGCCGGGCGATGGGGTATGTATAGCGGTGCATGGGCTCCCGCACGCCGTCGGCCACCGCACGGCTCTTGCCGCCGCAGGGAAGAAAACCGTCCATGGGACACCTCCTTTCTCAAGCGCTGCTCCATCCTATGCGCGTCCCCGCAGCCTTGACTTTTTCCACCGCGCTGTGTAAAGTAGTGTAAAGCCCAAACAGATTCTTGATTTTTCTGCTTCTCTTTTAATTCTCTCTGTATTAACCAATACAAATATTACGACTTTATATCAAAAGAAAGGGATGTGATTTCCATGAAGCGACATGCCTGGCTCTCCCTGTTC
>DYBS01000086.1 GCA_019418525.1 Clostridiales bacterium | reverse complement strand
CGCCTGGCTGGTGCGCTACGGCGGCGCGCCGGTGGCCCTGCGGGCCGCCGGGACCCTGTGCGGTCTGGCGGTGGACATCGGCACCACCACGGTGGCGGTGGCTCTGTTGGACCTGAAAACCGGGAACCGGCTGGCCGAGGACGGCTTTGTGAACCCCCAGAAGGCCTTCGGACTGGACGTGCTCTCCCGCATCCACTATGACATGGAGCACCCCGGCGGCGTGCTGGAGCTCCAGCGGGTGCTGGTAGAGCGTCTGAGCGAGAGCGCCCGGACGCTGACGAGTTCCATCGGGCAGTCGCCGGACTGCATCTTCGAGGTGGCGGTGGGGGGCAACTCCACCATGCTCCACGCCCTGCTGGGCGTCCCCCTGGCCAGTCTCGGCCAGGCCCCCTATCGGAGCGTGTTTCACCACGCCGTCACCGTCCCCGCCGCCGAGCTGGGGCTGGCCCTCCACCCCCAGGCCCGGGTCTACTGCATCCCCTCGGTGTCCTCCTACATCGGCGGAGACATCGTCTCCGGCGCGCTGGCCGCCCGGCTGGATGAGGCGGAGGACACGGTGCTCTTCCTGGACATCGGCACCAACGGCGAGATGATCCTCAGCAAACACGGCAACATGTATTCCTGCTCCTGCGCCGCCGGTCCCGCTCTGGAGGGCATGAACATCTCCTGCGGCATGCGGGCTGAGCCCGGCGCGGTGGAGCACGTCCGTCTGGACGGGGAGCGGGCCGAGCTGGGCGTCATCGGGGACGCCGCTCCCCGTGGCCTGTGCGGCAGCGGCCTGCTGGAGGCCATCAGCCAGGGCGTGGCCCACAAGCTCATCGCCAAGAGCGGCCGTCTGACCCTGGACTCCCCTCTCACCGACACCGACGAAAACGGAAAGCGCCGCCTGGTGCTGGACGCCTCCCACGGCCTCTATGTGACCCAGGCCGACATCCGGCAGGTCCAGCTCTGCAAGGGGGCCATCCTCTCCGGTATCCTGACCCTCCTCAAGGAGCTGAAGGTGGAGCCGGAGGAGGTGGACCGGGTGCTGGTGGCCGGACAGTTCGGCAAGCACCTGGACCCCGCCAGCCTCACCGGTGCGGGCATCCTCCCCGCCTGTCTGGGGGACAAGATCATCTACATCGGCAACTCCTCTATGACGGGGGCGGAGCTTTGTCTCCTCTCCCGGGCGGAGCGGCAGCGGGCGGAGGCCCTGGCCAAGACCATCTCCTATGTGGAGCTGTCCATTTCAGACGGATACGAGGACCTGTTCACCCGGTCCCTGCAATTTGGAGGGATGTAAATGGAGCGTTTTGTGTGTACGAACGCCATGGCCAACCGCCACTCCACCCCGGCGCCGGAGCGGCTGGCGGCCCTTGGCATCACCACGGCGGAGCAGCTGCACCTGGACTCCGGCGCCATCTGTGCCGCCGCGAAAGAGCTGTCTGAGGGCGGCTGGGTGACCCTTCCCTTCTGCAACACCCTGTGCGGCGAGGGGTTGGGGGCCCACCCCAGTCTGTCCCTAGAGGGTGCCCGGGTGCGGGAACCCGCCTACAAGAAGGCGGAGGAGCTGCCGGAAGGCCCTGATTTTTCCTTTTCCCGGATGGAAGCCATGCTGGACGCCATGGACACCCTGCACGGGGAGGGTATCCCCCTCTCCTACGAGGTGGAGGGGCACTTCACTCTTTTGAACGCTCTGCTCCCCATGGGGCGGATGTTCGCCACCCTGCGCAAGCCGGCGGGGGCGGAGCTGATGGAGCGAACCGAGAACTGGATCCGTCAGTACGCCCGCATGGCGGTGGAACACGGGGCGTCGGTGCTCTCCTTCTCCGATCCCGTGGCCACAGTGGACATTCTGGGCGAAAAGTTCTTTACCGGCACCTATCTCCCCGCCTGTCTGCGGCTCATCAGCCATCTGAGGGAGGACAACCCCGGCGTGGTGATCCACCTGTGCGGCAAGATGACCCAGAGCCTGCTGGACACCGACTCCGCCCGTCTGGAGCGATGGGAGCCGGAGACCCCCGCGGAGACCTACGGTCAGGCCCTTTTGTCCTATTGCCGCAGCCACCCGGAGGGGGGCATTGTGGGACATTTCTGCCTCAATTTGCTGGAGGCAAAGCGAGGCTGGGTATACGAAGTCAAGTGGTAGAGAAAGGATGATGGGAAATGGCAGAGAAAGAAGCCCTGTTGGCTGAACTGGCCCGCTGTGTGCTGGAGATGGAGGACGAGGCGGTCGTCGACGTGGCCAAGGAGTATGTGGAGGCCGGATTCGACGCCTACGAGGGCATCACCGAGGGCCTGGCCAAGGGCATGGAGAAGGCCGGACAGCTCTACGAGGAAGAGGAGTACTTTGTACCGGAGCTGCTCATCTGTTCCGACGCTATGTACAACGGCCTTGAGATCCTCAAGCCCCACCTGAAGCGGGACGACAGCTCCAAGGGTTGCGGCGTCCTCATCGGCGTGGTGGAGGGCGACACCCACGACATCGGCAAGAACCTGGTGAAAATCATGATGGAGACGGCGGGCTTCGACGTCCACGACCTGGGCCGGGATGTGCCGGTGAGCGAGTTCATCGCCCAGGCCAAGGAGATGGGCACCGGCATCGTGTGCATGTCCACCCTGATGACCACCACCATGGGCAACATGAAGAAGGTCATTGACGGATTGGTGGCTGAGGGCATCCGGGACCAGTTCAAAGTGATGGTGGGCGGCGGTCCCCTGTCCACCGCCTTCGCGGAGAAGATCGGCGCCGACGCCTACACTACCAACGCCGCCGAGGCCGCCAAGCGGGCCCGGGAACTGGTGGCTACCGCCTGATTTTTGTGCAAAAAGCTCCCTCCGGTTCGGAGGGAGCTTTTCTATGCCCATTCAGGTGCGGTCCAGCAGGTCGGTGAGCCCGGCCCGGTCCAGCGCCGTACCGATGACCACCAGGCGGCTCTCCGCCACATCATTCTGCGGGCGGAGATAGACCCGCCCAGGGGTGTAATCCACCTGATACCAGGTCCCGCCGGTTCCCGGCAGGAACCCTTTGGCCCGGAGCACCCGGCCCAGTTCCGGCCGCTCCAGCCCGGACAGAATGCTTTGCCACTCCACCCTGTCCCGGGGCGTCTCAGGGTGGAGCGCCAGTGAGGTAAAAACCGCCCCGCTGTGGTGGTGATGGGCGTGCTCGTGGTCTAGGGACACGGTGCGCTCCCGGGCTGCATCCAGCAGCAGCGGCACATCCAGCTCCTCCCAGGGGCAGGCAAAAATAGCGGCTCCCGGATTCTCCTCCGCCAGGGCCTCGCACACAGCCTGTGCCTTCTCGGGAGAAATCAGGTCCAGCTTGCTGCACACCAGCGCGCCGGCACTGCGGATCTGGTCCAGATAGAAGGTCCCCATATCCTCCAGATAGGCCGGGTGCATCTCGGCGTCCACCACGGTAATGGCGGCCACCGGACCCATGCCCCACTCCGGCGGGAGATTCTGACAGATGCGCAGCAGGTCGCTCATCCCCGCCACACCGGAGGGCTCGATAAGCAGCCGCTCCGGCCGCTCGGACTGCACCAGCTCCCCGATGGTCGCCTCAAAGGGCCCGGCCAGAGAACAGCAGATGCACCCCGAAGTCAGCGTCCGCACCGGCAGGCCGGGGCGTTGGAGCAATAGGTCGTCCACGCTGCACGCGCCGAACTCGTTCTCTAGCAGCGCCAGGCGCCGCTTTTCCCCTGTCGCGCCCAGGATATGCTGGATCAGCGTGGTCTTTCCGGCCCCCAAGAAGCCGGAAATCAGCAGGATCTCGCCCATTTTACTTCACCAGTCCCTCAATCTTCTTTTTTATCGCAAAATAGTTTCAACCAGCTCGATATTGGCAAGCTCATTTTATCACGACTCATTTTTTGTGTAAAATTGTTTTTTGGTATCCCGTTTAAGGCCTATATTGATCGTCAAAACGCAGGCCCCGGCTGTACTGGTGCAGCCGAGGCCTGCGTTTTGGTGTCTCAGTCCTCTTCTCCGGCCTTGAAATTGTAGACTGGCCGGATGATCTTGACTACCTCCGCCGTGGGGCCGATGTTATCCAGAATGGCCTCTATCCCCTTATAGGCCATGGGGCACTCGTCCAAAGTGGCCTTGCTCACCGAGGTGGTGTACACCCCTGCCATCTGCTTTTTGAACTCGGACACCGTAAAGGACTGTTTGGCATCCGCCCGGCTCATGAGACGGCCCGCGCCGTGGGGAGCGGAACAGTTCCAATCCTCATTTCCCTTGCCCACACAGAGTAGGCTCCCATCCCGCATATTGATGGGGATCAGCAGCTTCTCGTCCGCCTGGGCGGACACGGCCCCCTTCCGCAGGATCATGTGGTCGGTGTCAATGTAGTTGTGGATGGTGGTGAACTGCTCCTCTACGTGGAGCTTCATACCCTTCACGATCTCATCCATCATGGCCTGACGGTTGAGCATAGCGAAGTGCTGGACGATCTTCATGTCGTGGATATACTGTTCAAACAACTCCCCGGACACATAGGCCAGGGCCTTGGGTATGCTGGTCTGCTTGAGATTTTTCCGTTTCTTCTGTTCTTTCCGGATCTCCTTTTCCCGGCCCTCCGCCCTCATCTGGGCTGCCAAAGCCTCCATCGAGGCGTCGTCAGTTCGGTTGAGCACCTTGTAGCCCGCCTCCTGGTAGTAGCCGGCCACCTCTACCCCCAGGTGGCGGCTGCCGGAGTGGACGACGACGTAGAGGTCCCCCTCCTCATCCTTGTCCACCTCAATGAAGTGGTTGCCGCCGCCTAGGGTACCGATGCTCTTTTCCGCTCGCAGCAGGTCCACATGGCGGGCACAGCACAGTTCCCCCAAATCGATCTGGCTGAGATAGCGGTGGGCCTTATCCCGGAGGGAAAAGCCGGAGGGGATCTTCTCATAGATCAGCTTGTCCAGCTTCTGCAGCTCCAGCCGGGATTCCCGGATGCGGATGGTCTCCATCCCGCACCCGATGTCCACCCCCACCAGATTGGGCACCACCTTGTCGGTGATGGTCATGGTGGTGCCGATGGTGCAGCCCGCCCCGGCATGGATGTCGGGCATCAGCCGGATGCGGCTGCCCGCCGTAAATTCCTGGTTGCACAGCTCCTGCACCTGGGCAATGGAAGCGCTGTCCACCACGTCGGTGAAAATTTTAGCCTCGTTGTATTTTCCCTTAATTTCGATCATGGATTCCTCACAGTTTTGTGGATTTGCATTTCTAAAGTGTTAAATGTGTGCCACCGCCTTCTTTATTATACCATATCCACCCCTCCGGTCTACGGTCTTTTGATTGGCAGCGGCGGCCTGTGCTCCCCTCATAGCGCTCTGCATAACAAGAAGAGGTCCCCGAAACCTTTTTGGTTCCGGGGACCTCTTCTGCTCCTCGGCGTACACCGGGTCAGTTCACTGAGCGCCGTCCCTCCCGCTTACAATAATGGCGGAAGTCACAGTTGGCACAGGTGTTGGGATCTGCGGCACAGCGGTGGAAGTCCTTTTCCATGATCTTGTGCACCGTGGCGTCAAAGCCGGCAATGGTATCATCCACCGCAGTCTGCTCATAGGGGAAGGTGATGGTGGGAGTACCGTGATCCTCGGCGGTGTAGTAGAGGTGCATCCGGCTCACCTTTTTGCCGGTCCGCTCCTCCACCAGATGGGCATAGACGTGAAGCTGCCGCCGGTAGCGCTCCAGCTGCTCTCGGTCCCGCTGCGGGTCCGGCTTGCGCTGGGACTTGAAGTCCACGATCTCCACGGTATCCCCCTTGCCCCGGATCAGGTCCACCTTGCCCTCAATGATGTAGTCGGGCTCCACCAGGGACACATCCACCTCCGCCTGCTGGATGGCCGACCAGTCGCCGCCCTGCCGCGCCGCGTAGCGCAACACCTGGTTCAGCGCGGCCTTCTGCTGGGCCGCCGCCAGATAGGTCTGCTGGCTCTGGACAAGCGATATGTAGTTGACATTGAACCAGCCGGCTATGTTCTCTGGGGTAATGAGCGCCTCCTCATGGCGCATAGCGGCCCGATGGATATCCTCGATCGTCTCGTGGACCAGGGTGCCGAACAGCGTGGAGCCCACCCGGACGGTGGGGAAACCCAGTTCCTTGTAGAATTTATACTGGCGCGGGCAGGTCTCGTACACCGTGACGTCTGAGGTGAAGGAGAATATGGGCTTCAGGTTCACGTCCTTCACCGGCTGGAAGCGGAACTCGGACAGGTCAACGCCGGGGCTGTCAGCGGCGGGCAAATTATCGTAGACGGGGCGGAAGGCCGGACTGGGCGCTTTCCAGCTCACGCCGCAGGTGAGCACCAGCAGATCCTGGGCCCGGGAGAAAGCGGTGTAGTAGAGGCGCCAGAAGTCGAAATACTTGATATCCTCCGCAGGCTCAAAGGGTGGGCGCTGGAAGTACCGGGCGCCGATCCGGTCCATCAGGCTGTTCTCCCGCCGCCACGGGCTCCGCGCGAGGGAGTCCACCAGCACGATCGGGAACTCCATCCCCTTGGACTGGTGGATGGTGAGGAAAGAGACACAGCCGCTGGGTGCGTACTCCGAGTCGTCCTCGTACTCCGAGATCCCGTCGTTCAGGAGCATGCGGAGATACAGGCCGAAGAGGTAATCCACGTTCCAGTCCATGCTCCGGCGGCCCCGGTAGGGCTTTGCAGACAGGACGGTGATGTTGTTGAGATACTCGTACCGGCCGATGAATTGGGTCAGCTGGGCCAAATTGCGGGCGGGACGCAGGTCCATCACGCCGGTGTCCAGCTCTGTATCCAGGATCTTGGAGAACGGCGGGAAGCGGAAGAGCCCATACAGCAGTCCGCAGAAGGCATAATCCGTGGTGCCGGTCAGCCGGGCGTGGGCGGCCGCCCGATCCCAGATCCACTTTTGCAGATCCGCGTATTCCGGGCGGGCCAGCAGAGCCCGGGCAAAGGCCAGGCAGTCGGTGTAGTACCGCCGATTTTCAGCGCGGAGGAACTTGTTCTCCGGCGTCTCCTCAGTTGACTCCAGTCCCTGGACATAGTCGGGGAACAGAAGCATGAGGCAGCCCAGGGTGAGCTTGACCTCCTTTCTCTGAAAAAACTGGTCCGACCGGGGCGAATAGACATGGACCCCGCCGCGCTCCAGGTAGGCGGCCAGGCCAACAGCCTCCGGGGACTTCACCGACTGAAAGAGGAAGGCGACTTGGTTGTAGTCGGTAATGGCTCCGGTGCTGCGGAGCTTGCGGATGAAGTTCAAAACGGCCTGATACCAGGCCTCTCCGTCTGCGCCCGCCAGCTTGACCACTCCGGGAGAGCGCAGGGTACTCTTCTTGTGGGGCACGACTTTTTTATCGTACCGAAAACGCCCCCACTGGAAGCTGAATTGGGAACAGGAGGTGGCGGACATCCATTGGTTAAAGAAGTCCACAATATCGCTGTTGGAGCGGTAGTTCATCACCAGAGGGATGACTTGGCACCGGCCCGCCGGGAATTTTTGCGGGAACTCGAGGATATTCCGGATCGTGGCCCCCCGAAAGCGGTACAGGCCCTGGTCGTCATCCCCTACCACACAGATGTTCTGGCGTTTTCCGGCCAGGAGGAAAACCAACTGCTCCTGAATATAATTGGTGTCCTGGTACTCATCCACCATGATGTGGGTGATCTGCTCACGCAGCTGCTCCAGCACGTCCGGGCAGTTCCGCAGCAGGCGGTAGGTCTCCACCTGGATCGACGAAAAGTCCAGTAGGTTGTCCTTCCGCAGCAATTCCTCGTACATCTGCATGGCCCGGCCCAGGGCGGCGATCGCCGGATCGCCCCGGTCTGCGATCAGGGCCGCAGGGTCCACCATCTCCTCAGAGACATTGTTGAGGTAACCGCAGAGGACCTGGGCCTGCTGCCACGGATCGCGATCCTTTGGAGAGAAGATCATAGGAAGGTCCGGAATGGCGCGGAATTGACGGAGATTCCGGTATACCAGATATTTTTGGTCAAAATCGTCCAGCATGCGGAAGTTCTTGCGCAGCCGGGTGTGCTCCAAGTGGTCCTTCAGGATGTGGATGCAGATGGAGTGGAAGGTGCCGATGTACATCTCCTGAAGGTTGACGGTGATGTTTCGCCGGGTCAGCTCATTGGTGATGCGGGTGATCAGTTCCTTGGCCGCCTTCTCGGTAAATGTGGCGATGAGGATATTTTCCGGCCGGACGCCCCGCTCCTGGATCAGATAGATGGCACGCTGGACCAGGGTAAAGGTCTTGCCGGTCCCCGGCCCGGCGGTGATCAGGACCGGGCCATCCGATGCGGCGATCGCCCTTCTCTGCGCTTCATTTGCATCTCCAAAATCGAACATATCGGATCTGCGCCTCCTCTTCTCTGTCTTGAACCATCCGGTTGCATCCGGATGACCGTGCCCCTGGCTGCCGGTTTCTGTGCCATTGTGATTCTTTTATTAGTATAC
>DYBS01000085.1:5037-8516 GCA_019418525.1 Clostridiales bacterium | reverse complement strand
TCTACACCCTGCACAAGCTGGGCCTCACCGTGCTGGGCGACATCGGCTGCTACACCCTGGGCGCGGTCCCGCCTCTGGCCGCCATCGACTCCACCCTCTGCATGGGCGCCTCGGTGTCCGGCATCCACGGCTTCCTGAAAGCCGCCGGGCATGAGTGGGACCACAAGACCGTGGCCGTCATCGGTGACTCCACCTTCATGCACTCGGGCATTACGGGCCTCGTCAACATCGCCTACAATGAGTCCAACGCCACCGTCATCATCCTGGACAACTCCATCACCGGCATGACCGGCCACCAGCAGAACCCCACCACCGGCTTCAACCTGAAGGGCGACCCCTGCACTAAGATCGACCTGGAGACTCTCTGCCATGCTGTGGGCATCCGCCGGGTGGCGGTGGTGGACCCCTACGATCTGGCCGCCTGTCGGCAGGTCATCCAGGAGGAGCTCGCCGCCAACGAGCCCTCGGTGGTCATCTCCCGCCGGCCCTGCGCCCTGCTCAAGTACGTCAAGCACAAGCCCCCCCTGACGGTGGACCAGGACAAGTGCGTGGGCTGCAAGGCCTGTATGCAGATCGGCTGTCCCGCCATCTCGGTCTTTGACAGCAAGGCCCGGGTGGACGACACCCTGTGCGTGGGCTGCGGCGTGTGTGAGCAGCTGTGCAAATTCGACGCCCTGCGGGGCAGCCAGGAGGGTTGAACATGGAGACGAAAAACATCATGATCGTAGGCGTGGGCGGCCAGGGCTCCCTGCTGGCCAGCAAGCTCCTGGGCCGTCTCCTCCTCGCCAAGGGCTACGACACCAAGGTGTCCGAGGTCCATGGCATGAGCCAGCGGGGCGGCAGTGTGGTCACCTACGTCCGCTTCGGCGACAAGGTCTACTCCCCCATCATCGACGAGGGCCAGGCCGACTTCATCGTCTCCTTCGAGCTGCTGGAGGCCGCCCGCTACACCGCCTTCCTCAAGCCCGGCGGGCGCATCATCACCAACAAACAGCAGATCAACCCCATGCCGGTCATCACCGGCGCGGCCCAGTACCCCGACCATCTGGATACGTTGATGGAGAACCTGGGCCTGAACGTGGACGCCATCGACGCCCTGGCTCTGGCCGAGGAGGCCGGCAGCCCCAAGGCCGTCAACCTGGTCCTCATGGGCCGCCTGTCCCGCTATTTTACGGATATGAGCGAGGATGACTGGCAGGAGGCCATCACCCACAGCGTACCGGAAAAATACCTGGAGCTCAACCGGAAGGCCTTCCATCTGGGCCGCAACGCCTGAGCGCAGAAGGAGTTGGTAAACCATGGAGCGTTATTATCAGAAGGACATCGAGTGCGCCAGCCGGGAGCAGATCCGGGCCTGGCAGGATGAGCGCCTGGTCAAGCAGGTGCGTAACGTCTGGGACAACGTGCCCTATTACCGCAAGAAGATGGAGGAAAAGGGCCTCACCCCCGAGGATATCCACGGCGTGGACGACCTCCACAAGCTGCCCTTCGTCACCAAGGCCGACCTGCGGGAGGCCTACCCCTACGGACTGGTGGCCCGGCCCCTGAAGGACTGCGTGCGCATCCAGTCCACCTCCGGCACCACCGGCAAGCGGGTGGTGGCCTTCTACACCCAGCACGACATCGACCTGTGGGAGGACTGCTGCGCCCGGGCCATCGTGGCCGCCGGCGGCACTGACGAGGACGTGTGCCAGGTGTCCTACGGCTACGGCCTGTTCACCGGCGGCCCCGGCCTCAACGGCGGGTCCCACAAGGTGGGCTGCCTCACCATCCCCACCTCCTCGGGCAACACCGAGCGGCAGATCATGTTCATCCGGGACCTGAACGCCACCATCCTGTGCTGCACCCCCTCCTATGCCGCGTACCTCGGCGAAACCATGAAGGAGATGGGCCTCACCCCCGACCAGATTCCCCTGAAAGCCGGTATCTTCGGCGCGGAGGCCTGGAGCGAGAAGATGCGCCAGGACATCCAGAACACCCTGGGCATCAAGGCCTACGACATCTACGGCCTCACCGAGCTCTCCGGCCCCGGCGTGGCCTTCGAGTGCTCCGCCCAGAGCGGCATGCACATCAACGAGGACCACTTCATCGCCGAGATCATCGACCCCGAGACCGGCGAGGTCCTCCCTGAGGGCTCCAAGGGCGAGCTGGTGTTCACCTCCATCACCAAGGAGGCCTTCCCCCTGCTGCGCTACCGCACCCGGGACATCTGCGTGCTCCACCACGAGGACTGCCCCTGCGGGCGCACCCACATCAAAATGAGCAAGCCCATGGGCCGCAGCGACGACATGCTCATCATCAAGGGCGTCAACGTCTTCCCGTCCCAGATCGAGACGGTGCTGCTGGAGCAGGGCTACTCGGCCAACTACCAGATCATCGTGGACCGGGTCAACAACTCCGACACCCTGGAGGTCCAGGTGGAGATGACCCCCGAGATGTTCTCCGATCAGCTGAGCCAGGTGGCCCAGCGGGAGAAGCAGATGGTCGCCGCCCTCAAGGCCATGCTGGGCATCTACGCCAAGGTGCGCCTGGTGGCCCCCAAGTCCATCCAACGCAGCGAGGGCAAGGCGGTCCGCGTCATCGACAAGCACAAGATCTGAGAGAGGAGAAGGATTATGGCCATTCAGCAGATTTCCGTCTTTTTGGAGAACCGGGCCGGCCAGCTGGCCGACATCACCGCCGTCCTGTCCCAGAACGGCATCAACATGCGGGCCATCCACATCGCCGAGACCAGCGACTACGGCGTGCTGCGCATCATCGTGGACCAGCCCCAGCAGGCGGCCACCGTGCTGCTGGAGCACGGGTTCGTCCTGTCCATGACGCCGGTGGTGGCCGTGGTGGTCCCCGATGAGCCCGGTGCCCTGGCCAAGGTCCTGGCCGTCCTGGCAAAGGAGCAGATGGACGTGGAGTATATGTACTCCGTCTTCGGGCAGGTCAGCAGCCGCGCCTGCATGATCTTCCGGGTCCACGACATCGAGCGGCTCACCGCCGTGCTCACCGCCGCCGATATGGCCCCCGCCACCGGCGAAGAGCTCGGCATCCACTCCTAATGAAACTACGAGGTGCGTCATGCAGGAACTGAGCAAAGTTACCCAGTATTTCACCGATTCCGTCATCCGCCGGATGACCCGGATCGCCATCGCCAATAACGCCATCAACCTGGCCCAGGGCTTCCCCGACTTCGATCCCCCCAAGGAGATGCTGGATCGGCTGGCCCAGGTGGTCTCCGAGGGCCCCCACCAGTACCCCATCACCATGGGCGCCCCCAACTTCCGGCAGGCCCTGTCCCGCAAGTGCCAGCACTTCATGGGCTACGCCCCCGACCCGGAGACCGAGATGGTGGTCACCATCGGCTCCACTGAGGCCATGGTGGACACCCTCTTCGCCGTCACCAACCCCGGGGACAAGGTCATCGTCTTCTCCCCCTACTTTGAAAACTACCAGGCCCAGATCCTCTTCGCCGGGTGCGAGCCGGTCTT
>DYBS01000085.1:494-5027 GCA_019418525.1 Clostridiales bacterium | reverse complement strand
CCACTTCGATGGGGCGGTGCTGGAGGACGCCTTCAGGCAGGGCGTGAAGGCCATCCTCATCTGTAACCCCTCCAACCCCAGCGGCAAGGTGTTCACCCGCCAGGAGCTGGAGTTCATTGCCTCCCTGTGCATCAAGTACGATGTGTACGCCATCATGGACGAGGTGTACGAGCACATCGTCTACGCCCCCCATGAGCACATCTACATGAGCACCCTGCCCGGCATGCGGGAGCGCACCATCTCCTGCTCCTCCCTGTCCAAGACCTATTCCGTCACCGGCTGGCGTCTCGGCTACGCCCTGGCCCCCCAGCCCATCATGGACAAGATCAAGCAGTTCCACGACTTCAACACCGTGGGCGCCCCCTCCCCCCTGATGGAGGCCGCTGTGGTGGGCCTGGAGATGCCCGACTCCTACTATGAGGAGTTCTCCGCCCACTATGCCCACATGAAGGCCCTCTTCACCAAGGGCCTGGATGACATCGGCATCCCCTACACCGACCCCCAGGGCACCTACTTCGTCCTGGCCGACATCGGGCCCTACCTCAAGAAGGGGCAGACCGACGTGGAGTTCTGCGAGGAGATGACCCGCAAGGTGGGCGTGGCCGCCGTGCCCGGCACCTCCTTCTTCAAGGAGAACGTGCAGAACATTGTGCGCCTCCACTTCGCCAAGAAGGACGAGACCCTGTACGAGGCCCTCAACCGCCTCTCCGACATCAAGGCCAAAATGGCCTAAATCCTCCGCGGGGGGCGATGGTTCTCATCGCTCCCCGCTTTTTCGGCCCTCCCCCTTGTAAAAGGAGCGAAAAGGCTCTATAATGTGTGGTTGAAAACACGCCGCGCCGCGGCTTGAAGGAGTTTTGGAAATGCTGGACATGAAATGGTTCGACGAGATGGAGGCGCGCATCCCCACCGGCGAGGTGCGCACCCGCTTTGCCCCCTCCCCCACCGGCTACATGCACGTGGGCAACCTGCGCACCGCCCTGTACACCTGGCTCATCGCCCGCCACAACGGCGGTAAGTTCCTCCTGCGCATCGAGGACACCGACCAGGGCCGTCTGGTGGAGGACGCGGTGGACGTCATCTACAACACCATGCGCAAGTGCGGCCTGAACTGGGACGAGGGTCCCGACGTGGGCGGCCCCGTGGGCCCCTATATCCAGACCGAGCGCCGGGATTTTTACGGCAAGTACGCCGAGCTCCTGGTGGAGAAGGGCCACGCCTACTACTGCTTCTGTGAAAAGACCCAGTCCGAGGAGGACTCCGGCGACTTTAACCGGGCCGCCGACCCCTGCCGCGCCCTGAGCCCGGAGGAGGCCAAGGCCCGGGTTGCTGCCGGTGAGCCCTACGTCATCCGCCAAAAAATCCCCGCCGAGGGCACCACTACCTTCTCCGACGCCGTGTTCGGCGACATCACCGTGGAGAACTCCACCCTGGACGACCAGGTGCTCATCAAGCGGGACGGCCTGCCCACCTACAACTTCGCCAACGTCATCGACGACCACCTGATGGGCATCACCCACGTGGTCCGTGGGTCCGAGTACCTGTCCTCCGCCCCCAAGTACAACCTCCTCTATGAGGCCTTCGGCTGGACGGTGCCCACCTACATCCACTGCTCCCCCGTCATGCGGGATCAGCACAACAAGATGAGCAAGCGCAAGGGCGATCCCTCCTACGAGGACCTCCTCGCCATGGGTTACCTGTCCGAGGCAGTGGTGAACTATGTCACCCTCCTGGGCTGGTCTCCCCGGGGCGAGTACGCCGAGCGGGAGTTCTTCACCCTCCAGGAGCTGGCCGAGGTGTTCGACATCGGCGGTATCTCCAAGTCCCCCGCCATCTTTGACATTGAGAAGCTGAAGTATTTCAATGCCAACTACCTGCGCTCCCTCTCCCCCGAGGCCTTCTACGAGGGCGCCGAGCCCTACCTGAAGGAGGCAGTCAAGACTCCCGGCATCGACCTGAAGCTCATCGCTCCCCTGGTGCAGCCCCGGTGTGACACCTGGCTGGATATCGCTCCCCAGGTGGACTTCTTCGACGCCCTGCCCGAGTACTCCAACGAGCTCTACTGCCATAAGAAGATGAAGACCAACGTGGAGAACTCCAAGGAGGCCCTGGAGCTGGTGCTGCCCGTGCTGGAGGGCATCACCGACTGGACCTATGACGCCATCCACGACGCCCTCATTGATCTGGCCGCCGCTCACGAGCTGAAAAACGGCCGCATCATGTGGCCGGTGCGCACCGCCCTGTCCGGCAAGGCGGTCACCCCCGGCGGCGCGGTGGAGTTGTGCCACATTCTGGGCAAGGAGGAGACCCTCCGGCGCATCCACAAGGGTTTAGCGCAGCTCTCCGCTTGATTTCCTTCCCATGACATGAAAAAAGCGCGTACCGCATATGCGGTACGCGCTTTTTTGTGCTCAGCTGATCTGGATCTCCTTGGCCTCCTCCGGGAAGAAGGAGTTGTCCAGGTCGTACTTGTTGTGGGCGGTGGAGTCCCGCAGCACGCGGCCCTCCAGCGAGTAGCAGCGGATGAACCGGCGGCCGTCCACCGTGCTCCAGTGCTCCACGTCCCAGGTGAGATATCCGTCCTCGTCGGTCTTTTTCTCCTTGAGGATCAGGTCCACCTGGCGGTTATTGAGCATCAGGTCCACCAGACCCTGGCGGTCCACTTCCAGCTCTTTCTTGTAGATGGTATCATAGGCCTTCATTCTGTTTTCCTCCTGTGACAGGAGCTGCGCTCCCGGTGCTTCCCCCATTATAGGCGAGTCCAGGCCGCATTGCAAGCCCCATTACCGGCCCAGATCCCAGTTTTGCAGGGTGCGGAGCTGGTAGTAGTCCGGATGGAAATAGTTGGTGCTGTACATCAGCTGCTGGTCCGTGATGTCGTAGAACACCTGGGTGTTGCTCAGGATGGGCGTGCCCTCCGGCAGCTCCAGCCGCTGAGCATACTGACCCAGCGCCACTGCGGGCGTGTAGTCGTTCAGCGCGTGGGCCAGCTCCCGTCCCATATAATCCCGGATCATAAAATGAATCTGAGCAAAGGGCATCTGGGCCACATCCTCCCGGATGAGCAGCTGTGCCGGGATGCGATGGATGGTAAAGATGGCCGGGTGCTCGTCCGCCAGATATACCAGGCGGCTGACCAGTAGCCGCTCCCCTTCCCGGACCCCCAGCTTCTCCGCCTCACGGGGATCGGCGGCGGCCCATTCCTGGGAAAAGAGCTGGATGCCAGCATGATATCCCTTTTTATGCAAGTATTCCGTATAGCAGTAGGTCCGGTTCTCATAGTCCAGGGTGCTGGGATGGACATAGTTGCCCGAGCCGTGCCGCTTGGTGATATAGCCCTCCAGCGCCAGCATCATCAGCGATTCCCGCAGTGTCACTAGACTGATCCCCAGGCGGTTGGCCAGCGCAGCCTCCGAGGGCAGTTTATTTTTCTCAAAGGTCTCGGAACGGAAGATCTCCATGATCTTGTTCTTGATGGCCATATAAGCACTGTAGTTCGTTCTGGACATGTCAGCTTCCTCTCTCCGCGCCTACCCGAAGGGTGGCTCTTCGATTTTCCCTCCGGTAGTATTTCCATTCACCTTTATAATACATCAAATTCTTCCATATTTCAATAATGATGGATGAATTATTTTCCTTTTTATTCAGACGAAATGGAAAATCCCCGCCGAACGGGCGCTCAGCGGGGATCTGACAATATCTTCCTGCCCGGAAAGAAACAGGGATCAGCCCACAGTGATGCGCTGGGTGCGGCTGAACGAGTTACCACTGGCCAGCAGCGCGGCTCCGGGACGGCCCATCAGGTCGTGGCCGGGGCCGGGGTAGCCGGTCCAGGGCTCGATGCAGACAAAGTCAGGGATACCGGGTTTGCTCCACAGCAGAACAAAGGGGAAGCCCTTGGTATCCACCCGCAGGTAGCGGCCGGTCCCCTTCTCCTCCACCTGGACCCACTCCGACTTCAGGTTGGGGAAGCAGATGCTGTCGTTGTCAAAGATGTGCTCGTCCAACGCGAAGATCTGGCTCCCATCCAGGGACTCCGGCTTTTCAAAGCGGATCTGGTAGTCCTGGGGGGTCTTGTCCGGGTCAAAGGGGCAGCGTAGGCCGGGATGAAAGCCCAGCTGGATAGGCATGGGACGGCTGTCCCGGTTGGTGACGGTGCAGGTGGTCACCAGGGAGTTCCCCTCCAGCTTGTGGCAGGTCTCAAAGGTGAAGGACCAGGGCCAGCGCTCCCCGTCGGCCTCCCAGTCGAAGCGGAACTTCAAAAAGTCATGCCCCTGCTCCACCAGTGTGTGCTCCACGTCTCGGATAAAGCCGTGCTGGCCGCCGTAATAGCGCTTTCCCTCGTCCTCGAACCAGCCCTCGTCCAGCTTGCCGCACCAGGGGAAACAAATGGGCGCCCAGCGCCCCCACACCGACGCCTTGCCCTCCCAGATCCAGCCCCAGGGGGCGCTGCCCAGGCCGTGAAGCTCCCGGGCCTCGGCGCCGTGACTGCTGGCGGTCAGCGTCAGTTGACCGTTTTGAATGGTATATTCC
>DYBS01000085.1:0-484 GCA_019418525.1 Clostridiales bacterium | reverse complement strand
ATTCCATGGTGAAACCTCCCTGCGCCCGTCTGGCGCATACCTGAAAATCCGTCCCTATTCCAACTCTATGGGACTATTTCACCGCTCAATCCCCTCGGAACGGTGCGATTCTTTTTAGACTGTGAAACTTTCTCCCAATATGTGTATATTATATCACGCTTTCCGTCCACTGGCAATCCCGTCCAACTGAGGGAAGGCGGCCGTAAAGGGACATTTCCCGCCGCAGCGCCCGGGCCAGTTCTCCGGTGAGAACCCCCTCCGGCACTCGCCAGGTCCAGTTGCCCCCCAGGGTGGAGGGCGTGTTGATGCGCCCCTCGCTGCCCAGGCCCAGGATGTCCCCCAGCGGGGCGATGGCCAGGTCGGCCACGCACCCCCACAGGGCCCGCAGCATCCCCCAGTGCTCCCCCTCCGCCGCATTGAGGCGCAGATAGGCCCGGGCATAGGCGGCATCCGCCGCAGGCGCGGTGGCCAGCCAGCCCAGGAC